>CANHRW010000014.1 GCA_947462865.1 Bacteroidota bacterium
GAAAAAGATTTAAAGGCTGGCATTTACCCATCACCAACACTCATCAAAACCAGATTGTTGTTTGAGGGAGGCGATTGGCAGCAGGCCTTACAAACAATTGAATCTATCTCAGAAAAGAGTTTACAATCTAACTACCAAAAATTGGAGTGGCATTATAGGAAAGCCCGATTATTTGTTGCACTTAAAAATTACAAGTTGGCACATTACCACTATAACCAGTGTATAGAACATCAAAAAACATGTCAATCATTTATGCTTCCAAATGCCTATTTACAAATGGGATATTTATTTGCGCTTAGCAATCAAAAAAAACAAGCAGTACTTTCAATCAAAAAAGTATTTGATTTTGACAATTATGATGGCAAACGCGCACTAGAACAAGAAGCACAAAACGCCTTACATGAATTAGCACAATAAAAATCCCAAATTGGGAATTAATGTACAATTTTTAACAGAATTTTAATCTGACTTTTTTCAAAATCATTGATTTACTGACTATTGAGAAATTGGCATCAAGTTAGGCAGCAAACATTGTATAAATAAGCTATTTGCTTAATTTTTTAAGTAAATTGCAAAATTATTAACAATTAAATCTAAAGAGATCAATCAAATCAATGATAACTGAAAGTCAATTCGCAAAAGTCGTACTGATAGATGACGATCCCATCAATAACTTTGTAACTAAAAAACTCTTGCTCAAGTTTCAACCTATGTTGAATATTGTTGAGTTTTTAGATGCAAGAGAGGCACTGACTTATTTAGAAAAAGAATCGGCAGACCTCATTTTTTTAGACATTCACATGCCAAGTTTAGATGGTTGGGGATTTTTAGATGAACTCAAAAAACGTAACAATGAAATTCCTGTATTGATGCTCAGCTCTTCTATAGACCCAAATGACCATCAGAAATCAATCTCACATTCAAGTGTAAAAGGTTTTTTAATTAAGCCTTTGATGAATTAATTTTTAAATCGTTCGCTAGGCCTTATTTTCGTGCCTTCAATTATGGATGCACTAAAAAATTTAAGCGAACCTGAAAGAATTCGCAGACAAAAATTAGCCGATTTACAAGTATTAGGAATTGATGCTTATCCAGCAGAATCATTTCCAGTAAATAGTTATTCAACCGATATCAAATCAGGCTTCCAACCTGAAGAAGAAAAATGGAAAAACATATGCATTGCGGGTAGAATCATGGGAATCCGTGACATGGGTAAAGCAGCTTTTGTTGTGATACAAGACGACAAAGGAAAAATTCAAGCCTACGTAAGACGTGATGATATTTGCCCAGAAGAAGACAAATCTTTGTACGACAATGTCTTTAAAAAACTATTTGACATAGGTGATTTTATTGGTATCCACGGATATGTATTCACTACTAAAACTGGCGAAATTTCTGTGCATGCAAGTAAAATTTCTATGCTCAGCAAAGCCCTTCGCCCATTGCCTATTGTAAAAGAAAAAGAAGGCGAAACTTTTGATGCAGTTACTGACCCTGAATTTAGATACAGACAGCGTTATGCGGATTTAATTGTGAATCCACATGTAAAAGATACGTTCCAAAAAAGAAGTTTGATGATCAAAACCATCCGCGACTTCTTAAACAACCATGGTGCTTTAGAGGTAGATACGCCAGTGCTACAAAATATACCTGGAGGTGCGGCTGCCCGTCCTTTTATTACCCATCACAACGCATTAGATGTTCCTTTTTATTTGAGAATTGCCAATGAATTGTATTTAAAAAGACTGATTGTTGGTGGCTTTGATTGGGTGTATGAGTTCAGTAGAAACTTCAGAAATGAAGGCATGGATAGAACCCACAATCCTGAGTTTACCATTTTGGAATTTTATGTGGCTTATAAAGACTATTTCTGGATGATGGATTTCACAGAAAAAATGTTGGAAGCCACTGCAATTGCCTTACACGGCAAAACCACTGTTCCTTGTGGCGATAAAACTTTAGATTTCAAAGCCCCTTTTAAACGCATCAGTATTTTTGATGCCATCAAAGAAAATACAGGCATTGATGTGTCTGAAATGAACGAAGATGAATTGCGTGCGGTTTGCAAACAATTGCATATAGAAACAGAAGCTTCAATGGGCAAAGGCAAATTAATTGATGAATTGTTTAGCGAAAAATGTGAAGGCACATTTATCCAACCAACTTTCATCATTGACTACCCTGTAGAAATGAGTCCGCTTACCAAAAAGCACCGCTCAAAACCAGGTTTGGTAGAACGATTTGAATTGATGGTAAACGGCAAAGAAATTGCCAATGCATACACAGAATTAAACGACCCAATTGACCAACGCGAACGCTTTGAAGAACAGGTGAAATTAATGGAACGCGGCGATGATGAAGCCATGTTCATTGACCATGACTTTTTAAGAGCACTTGAGTATGGCATGCCTCCTACTGCAGGTATTGGCATTGGAATTGACCGCTTGTGCATGCTCATGACCAATGAAGTTTCCATCCAAGACGTGCTCCTCTTCCCTCAGATGAGACCTGAGAAAAGGGATGATGAATTGAATGAAGAAATTGAATAAAGGTCGAATCCACGAACACCTCTAAAAGCAATTAACTTCGTTCGCTACATGAGGCCCGAGAAGAGAGATGATGAAACTTTAGAAGTTACAGAATAGGGCCGAATTCATGAACGCAATAAAAAACAATTCAACAGTTCACTAAATGAGGCCGGAGCACACTAATGACTCAGAAGAAAATAACGATGGGCCGAATTCATGAACGCAATAAAAAACAATTCAACAGTTCACTAAATGAGGCCCGAGAAGAGAGATGATGAAACTTTAGAAGTTACTGAATAGGGCCGAATTCACGAACACCTTTATAAATAATTAACTTCGTTCGCTACATGAGGCCCGAGAAGAGAGATGATGAATTGAATGAAGAAACTGTATAAAGGTCGAATTCACGACCACCTTTAAAAACAATTAAACCGTTCGCTACATGAGGCCCGAGAAAAGGGATGATGAAACTTTAGAAGTTACTGAATAGGGCCGAATTCACGAACACCTTTAAAAACAATTAAACCGTTCGCTAAATGAGACCTGAGAAGAGAGATGATGAATTGAATGAAGAAACTGTATAAAGGTCGAATTCACGAACACCTTTAAAAATAATTAACTTCGTTCGCTAAATGAGACCTGAGAAGAGAGATGATGAATTGAATGAAGAAACTGTATAAAGGTCGAATTCACGAACACCTCTAAAAACTATTCAAAAGTTCACTAAATGAGACCTGAGAAAAGAGATGATGAATTGAATGAAGAAATTGAATAAAGGTCGAATCCACGAACACCTCTAAAAGCAATTAAATCGTTCGCTAAATGAGGCCCGAGAAAAGAGATGATGAATTGAATGAAGAAACTGTATAAAGGTCGAATTCACGAACACCTTGCTTCCTTTCTCAATTCAATTAATTGTAAAATTAATCTTTTGCAAGTCTAAAGGAGCGGAGTCGAAACTACGGTTTCTTCCCTAATTATCCCCAACCACATTGAATTTACCGCAAAATAGATAAATTTGCGGTATGGTTAACCTAAATAAAATCAGATCGGTTGTGGTGGATGATGTGGACATGATTCGCATGACCATGAAAAAATTGTTACAGAATTTTCCTGTGATTGAATTGGTTGGTGAAGCCGCCGACTACGACAGTGCAAAAGAACTCATCAATAAAACCAAACCTGACTTGGTTTTCTTAGACATAGATTTAAATGGCATTACTTCTCTTGATTTGATCAATGAAGTGAACTGCAATCCTAAAATTATTTTCATAACAGCTCATCCTGATTTTGCCCTCAAAGCTTTTGAATTGAATGCGGTTGATTATATTATGAAACCCATTAGTATTGATAGAATTCGAAAGGCCATTGAACGCATTACCAGTAGCATGGTTGCAAGTGCAATAGAAGAACAACCTGAAGAACCTGTAGCTGGTTTCAACGAATCGGAAGAAGGTAAATTAGAAGCCGAGCAATTGATCTTATTGAACTTCGACAACAAAATGAATTTCATTAAAATCAAAGATATTCATTACATAGAAGCGTTTGGAAATTATACCAAAATATACATGGTAGACGGCAAGCTGAGTATTACCTACAATTCCATCAAAGGTTGGGCTAGCCGTTTACCGGAAGACCTCTTTATTCAGATTCATAGAAGCACCATGGTAAACTTGACCCATATTACAAAAATTGAGAGGGCTGCAAACGATACCGGTCGTTTACAACTGAGTGGCATTGAAAAACCATTTGAAATTAGCCGCAGCTATTTCTACCAAATGAAAAAGAAATACAAATTGTAATTACTTACATGTGAATGGCGCGGTTGGCAGTTGCTGCTAAAGCTGCTTCTTTTACACCTTCCGCATAGGTTGGATGTGCATGACTCATTCTGGCAATGTCTTCAGCACTTGCTCTGAATTCCATAGCTACTACTGCTTCTGCAATTAAATCAGCAACGCGAGGGCCAATCATGTGAACACCCAAAACTTCATCGGTAGCGGCGTCAGCAATGATTTTCACAAATCCATCTGTATCCATACTTGCTCTGGCTCTGCCTAAGGCACGCATTGGGAATGACCCTACTTTGTATTGAACGCCTGCTTTCTTTAATTCTTCTTCAGTAGAGCCAACACCCGCCACTTCTGGCCAAGTATAAACCACACCAGGAATTAATTTGTAATTGATATGTGGCTTTTGACCTGCAATGATTTCGGCTACAAATACGCCTTCTTCTTCAGCTTTGTGGGCCAACATTGGACCTACAACAACATCACCAATGGCATAAATGCCTTTAATGGCAGTTTCTAAATGGGCATCAGTTGGAATGCGGCCTCTTTCATCTAATTGTAAACCAATTTTGTCTAAACCCAATGATTCGGTATATGGTTTTCTGCCAACACTTACCAAGCAATAATCTCCATTTAACACCACTTCTTCGCCTTTGGCATTGTCTGCAGTTACTATCACTTCCTTGCCTTTGGTAATGGCTGTTTTTACTTTATGGCTGAAATGAAATTCAAAACCTTGTTTTCTAAGAACACGTTGTAATTCTTTGCCCAATGCCGAATCCATAGTTGGAATAATGGTATCGGTGTATTCTACAACAGAAACTTTGGCACCTAAACGGGCATATACTGAACCCAATTCTAAACCAATTACACCACCACCAATGATAATAAGGTGTTTGGGAATTTCTTTCATGTTCAAGGCTTCAGTAGAAGTAATGATGCGTTTTTTATCCAACTCAATTCCTGGCAAACTAGCAGGTTTTGAACCAGTAGCAATGATGACTTTATCGGTTTCTATTTCTTGGCTTTTATCACCACTAATTTGAATTTTATTGGCACTCACAAACGAACCCATTCCGTGGAACACATCTACTTTGTTTTTCTTCATCAAAAAGTCAATGCCTTCGCAGGTTTGTTTGATGACCCCATTTTTTCTTTCGATCATTTGGGCCAAATTAATTTCAATGCCTTTGACCTCTAAACCATGAGCCTGAAAATTGTGCGTGGCGTTGTGGTAATGTTCTGAACTATCTAACAATGCTTTTGAAGGAATACAACCCACATTTAAACAAGTACCTCCAAGTGTTGAATACTTCTCTATTAAGGCAGTTTTAAAACCCAATTGAGCTAGTCTGATTGCAGCTACATAACCTCCAGGTCCAGATCCAATAACCGTTACATCGTATTTCATACGCTAAAAATTTTATACAAAAGTAGGATATAATCAAATAGGAATTAAAAAAATTAGCTGTGAAATTGAATATCTTTATGGTGAAATTGCAAAAATGCTACTTAAACTTGCACCATGCCTCAAATAGAACTTTCTGTTGTAATTATTGCTAAAAATGAAGCACACCAAATAGTGCGTTGCATTGAAGCTGCTAAACGCGTCAGTAATGATATTTGGGTGATTGATAGTGACAGTTCAGATCAAACACCTGAATTGGTAAAAAGTGCTGGTGCAAATTATGTCAACCACGCATGGAAAGGATTTGCTGAACAAAAAAACTATGGAAACAGTTTGGCTAAATCTGATTGGATCCTTTCATTAGATGCTGACGAATTGCTTACTTTAAATTTGGCACACGAAATACGTCAGCTTGATTTGAGTAAAAAAAACAAAGTTTATGCGTTAAATAGGCTCAACCATGTTGGAGAAAGCCCCATCTATTATGGAAACTGGAACCCTGATTGGCAAAACCGGCTGTTCAATAAACAGACACACCAATGGAATTCAGCATTGGCAGTACATGAGACATTGCAACTTTCTGCTCATTCAGAAGTGATTCAACTAAACGAAAGGTTATTGCATTATACCGTGCAAAATTTTGAAGGCTACCAACAAAAACTAAATAAATACGCCGCGCTATTTAGGAACAAAAACAAAGACCAACACGCTTTCATCAGAACGATGAAACACTTGTTTTCCCCGCTATTTGGATTGATCAAGGAATTTATTTTTAAGAAAGGATTTTTAGATGGCAAAGCAGGTTTCCAATTGGCCCTACTTCATTTCAATTACACAAAAAACAAGTACAAGAAATTACAAGCCTAATACCATTTTGTTAGGGTCTTGACCTCCTGTTAATAACAAAGTTGGGTTCTCTAAACATTGCTTTACTTTTACCAAGAAACCAACGCTTTCTCTGCCATCAATGATGCGGTGATCATAACTCAAAGCCAAGTACATCATTGGTCTGATAACAATTTGCCCATCTCTAACAACTGGTCTTTCAACAATATTGTGCATGCCCAAAATAGCCGATTGAGGTGGATTAATAATTGGCGTACTCATCATGGAACCAAACACACCTCCATTGGTGATGGTAAAAGTACCACCTGTCATTTCTTGCAAGGTTAATTTATTGTCTCTGGCTTTACCCGCTAAGGTAGCTACCTCTTTTTCAATCTCTGCCAAACTTAAACTTTCAGCATTGCGAATAACTGGTACAACCAATCCTTTTGGTGCACTTACTGCAATTGAAACATCACAGAAATCATGGTAAATAATTTCTTCTCCATCTATGTATGCATTCACTGCAGGATATTGTTTTAAGGCCACACAAACAGCTTTGGTAAAGAAACTCATGAACCCAAGGTTTACACCAAACTGATCTTTGAATTGTGTTTTGAATTGGTTTCTCAAATCCATGATGGGTTTCATGTCAACTTCATTGAAAGTAGTTAACATGGCTGTTTCATTTTTAGCTGCCACCAGTCGTTTGCTAACAGTTTTGCGCAAAGAAGTCATTTTTTCTTTTCTTTCTTCACGGGTTTTGCTTTCGTTGCTTGCTACTTTTAAAGTAGCATTCATGGCATCTGATTTGGTAATGCGGCCATCTTTTCCCGAACCTTTAACATCATTGGCAGCTATGCCTTTTTCTGATAATATTTTAGCAGCTGCAGGACTTGGAGTTCCACTTGCGTAGCTGTCATTTTTCTCTGTCTTAACAGGTGCTGGTTCTTCTTTTTTGATTGTTGCTTTAGGTGCAGCTGCGGGAGCTGATCCAGCTGGTTTAGGAGCGTTTGTATCTATATTGGCAATAACTGCTCCAATGGCAATGGTATCACCTTCATTGGCTATCACTGTTAAAACACCTGCTTTTTCAGCGTTTAATTCAAAAGTTGCTTTGTCTGATTCAAGTTCACAGATGAGTTCATCCATTTCTACATAATCTCCTGTTTTTTTGTTCCAGCGAGCAATGGTAACTTCATTAATAGATTCTCCAACTGTAGGTACTTTAATTTCTAATGACATGCGCTTAATGTTATGGGTACAAAAATAGGAAACTGATGGCTTTTATCAAGGTACAAAATACAATTAGGGCTTTTTGATTTTTATTTTCTGATATATATTTACAAATATTCTGACTACAAGACACTTACAAAGCAATTAAACCATTCATTGAATAACCTAAAAGCAATTTTAAATTTAAACAGCTGCATCTTTTCAAATTCACGAGTTTTATACTATTTTGCAAGCTTACCAATATGAAAAGAGGATTATTCATCTTATTGATTTTTAGCATCACCAACCAATTATTTTCACAAAATTTGGCTGGTATAACTGGAAAAATCATCGATAAAAAAGACCAATCAGAGTTGATTGGCGTAACTGTACTCATACAAGGAACAAGTTTTGGAACTGCAACCAATGCAAATGGCCAATTCCTTATAAAAGGTGTAAAACCGGGAGAATACAACCTTGAAGTATCTTATATCGGATATAAAAAAGTCATTCAAACAGGCATTCGTTTAAAAGCCAATGAAACCAAAGATGTAGGAAATATCCAATTATCAGAAGCAACTGCCAACATTGACGAAATTGTCGTAATTGGCAAAAAACCGCTAATCGATATTGAAAAAGGACAATCGGTGAATGCCATTTCACAAGAAAATATTGAGTTGGCACCTGCACGTCAATTACAAAAAATTATCAATACACAACCAGGCATAATACAATCTCCTGCAGGAGTGAGTATAAGGGGTAGTAGAACTTATGAAACTGGCACATACATTGACGGTGTTTCAGTAACTGATCCGATGGCAGGAACTGGGTTTGGTTTAGATATTGGGGCAAATGCCATTGGTGAAATTGAAATTACAACAGGTGGAATTGGGGCTGAAATTGGAGATGCAACAGCAGGTGTAGTAAGTGCAAAAACAAAAACAGCAGGCAACAAACTAGATGTAAGTGCTACTTACAAACGCGACCAATTTGGATTCAACAACAATTACAGAAGTTCCTTTAACAGCCAATTGGCAGAATTGACAATGGGCTCCCCTTTATTTAAAAAATTATTTGACAACCGACTCAAAGGCAATATGGCCTTGAGAGGGAGTTTTACTGATGAGTTTTACAAAAACCCAGCCAATCAATTGAATTCTTCACTCATGGCTGAACAAGGTTTTGGGGCTACCAACCTATCTCCATACCAAGATAACCGTTGGAGTGCTCTGTTTAAATTGAACTATGATTTTAAAAAGGGAAAGATTTTAACAGCAACTGTCATGAAGAGTGTTACCATTAACCAAGACATAAACATGTTACGGATTTTTGGAAATGATGTGCCTTTTCAACCAGGCTTTCAGTATCCATTTAGTCAACAAATGGACAACGCCAACACATTCACGCACGACGCCTCCATGCAAATGTTGAATTTCAAACATTCTGTTTCAAAACGATTTAGCTACAATGCAACTGTTTCTAGACTTTGTGTTCAATTGAGAGCCGATGCCAACGGCTTACCTTGGAGACCACAATCAGTGAACCAAGTATTTGACCCTAGTTCAATCAACACCTACCCTGTAGAAATATATCCAACTGGATCAGGTTCGGTTGTATGGGTGAGCAATCCTTCAGGTTTTTTTAATAACAATGGAATTGCAACCTTGTGGCACCACCATTATTTAGAAGAATATGTATTAAAAGCTCAAGGTAATTTGTATAGTAAAAACTCTCTTAATAAATTAACTTTTGGTTTTGAAATGAAATTCCAAGACATGCTCTGGATAGATGTACAAAGACCATGGATTGGTGCACCACTTCAACTCCCTGATGGAACATTTACCCAATCTGACAGATTGGGATCTCAAAGCGATTTGTGGACTGTAAAACCAAGAAGAGGTGGTTTTTTCATAACCGACCAAATTAAATACAAAGGCTTGGTGGCAAGTATTGGTGGCCGTTTTGAATATTGGGCACCAGGCAAATATATAGACGAAGCGGTAAATAATCCTAAATCTCCAATCTTAGAATCTATGCGTCAAGACTACATAAATTCTAGTACACAAATTGGAGACTTGCGCTATAAATTCAGATTCTTACCTAAAATAAATGCAACTTTCCCAATTGCTGAAAACCAAATGTTGTACTTCAATTATGGACATGCAACAATTTTGCCTCATCCAAGTTTTATATATCCGGGATTAGACCCTAATTACCAAGACCGTTCAACCCTAGCAAGAGTTGGAAACCCAAATTTAAATCCTGAAGTTGATATCAGTTACGAATTGGGATTAAAAAGCCAATTAACCAGCAACGATGCACTAACCGTTGCTGCTTTTTGGAAAGACAAGTATGATTTTGTGAGCGCTGCATCAGTTGTCATTCCAGACATTACTGGACGTGATGTAACCAGAACCATCCGAATCAATTCTGATTATGCACGTTCTAGAGGTATAGAATTAAATTATATCAAGCGCATTGGTACATTGTACCAGGGTCAAGCCTCATTTACCTATATGATGACTAGTGGCCAGAGCGCATCTGCCAATGACAAACTAAAAGATTTATTGGCCAGCGGAAATGCAGAAGATACCCGTGAATATTATTTACCATGGGACGTACCTTATGATTTTAAAACCAATCATATTTTTAAGTTTGAAAATAAACAAGGTTATTTAGGACAACCTTGGCTGAACCATTTTAGTATTTACCTAGAAACCGTTTTCCGTTCGGGAGTGAGGTATACCCCTTATGTATTTGACCGAACAGACCCTAATACCGGAAGACCAATTTATGTAATTGATCCAGATCCAAATGCCAGGTGGAGTAAAAGAGGAACAGACTGGTTTTGGGTTGACTTAACCCTTTCAAAGTGGTGGAAAACCAAATCTTATTATTTCGCCATGAACATTCAAATTACCAACCTGTTTGATAATAAAAATGCGGCTATTGTAAATCCTGTAACTGGAAGAGCCTACCAGACTGGAGACAATGTACCAGACTCATGGATGGACCCTCGCTTCAACGATCCAAGACTTGGCTCAAACGGCCCACCTCCTAATAACCCAGCAAGATTTCTAGAACAAAAACACATCATGTTGGGTTTTAACTTAAAGTTTTAAGTCGACTTATTTTTTGACTACATATACAACAACAATACTTTTATGAAAGCAGAGGCTTCTTACTATATAGAACTTGAACACCATTATGGTGCTCATAATTACCATCCTATTCCAGTTGTCATTGAAAAAGCAGCAGGCATACATGTTTGGGACACTGATGGCAACCGTTACTTTGATTTCTTGTCGGCCTATTCAGCCGTTAACCAAGGACATTGTCACCCCCAAATTTTAAAAGCATTAATTGATCAATCTCAAAAACTTACTTTAACCAGTAGGGCCTTTCATAACAACCTTCTAGGTGAATACGAAAAATACATCTGTAACTACTTTGAATATGACAAAGTATTACCTATGAATACGGGTGTTGAAGGTGGTGAAACAGCCATAAAATTAGCAAGAAGATGGGGTTATCATGTAAAAGGTATTCCTGATAACAAGGCTGAAATCATTTTTGTTGAAGGTAATTTTTGGGGAAGAACAATGGCAGCTATTAGCTCTTCAAACGACCCTAGTTCATATGCAGGTTTTGGTCCTTTTATGCCCGGATTTAAGCTAATACCATACAACAACATAGCGGCTTTAGAAGCAGTATTTGCAAGCAACCCAAATATTGCTGCATTTATGTTTGAACCTATACAAGGAGAAGCCGGTGTGGTTGTTCCAGACGAAGGATATCTTAAAAAAGTAAGAGCCCTTTGCACCCAATACAATGTATTGATGATTGCAGATGAAGTGCAAACAGGCTTGTGCAGAACTGGAAAATTATTGGCTTGTGACCACGAACAAGTAAAACCAGATATACTCATTTTAGGCAAAGCTTTATCTGGAGGCTTACTTCCGGTTTCGGCAGTGCTTGCCAGTGATGAAATTATGCTAACCATACAGCCTGGTGAGCATGGATCTACATACGGAGGAAACCCATTGGCTTGCGCTGTTGCTATGGCTGCACTTGAAGTTTTAAAAGTTGAAAAGCTAGGAGAGAATGCTGAAAAAATGGGCGAAATTTTCAGGTATCGCATGCAACAATTAATGCAAAAAACCGATTTGATTGCAACGGTAAGAGGTAAGGGTTTATTGAATGCAATCGTTATTAAACCATTTGGCAACAACAAAAGCGCATGGGATGTTTGTTTGAAACTAAAAGAACATGGCGTTTTGGCAAAACAAACGCACGGAGATATTATTCGATTTGCACCTCCTTTAGTGATTAACGAAGCTCAAATGCACGAAGCATGTGATAGCATAGAACAAACCATTTTAAACCTCCATTAAACATGAAGTCTGATATTGAAATTGCGCATGACAGTGTGCTCAAACCAATTCAACACATTGCAGATTCTATAGGAATTGGAGCTGAAACAATTGAACAATACGGTAAATACAAAGCCAAAGTTTTAGTAAATTTCGACGAAACTAAAATAGCAAAAAGTAAATTGATTTTAGTAACCGCTACTACTCCTAATAAAAGCGGTTCAGGTAAAACAACTACCTCAATTTCACTGGCGCAAGGCTTACATAAATTAGGGAAAAATGCCATACTTGCACTAAGGGAACCTTCATTAGGTCCTTGCTTTGGAATGAAAGGTGGAGCTGCCGGAGGAGGATATTCTCAGGTGTTACCTATGGAAGATATCAACCTACACTTTACCGGTGATTTTCATGCCATTACCAGTGCAAACAATACCTTGGCAGCATTGATAGACAATTACAATTATTTCAATAAAGGAACTCCTCATGCTTTGAAACAAATCTTATGGAGACGCGTATTGGACGTAAACGACCGCTCTTTAAGGTATTTGATTTCAGGTTTAAATGGAAGTAGCAATGGTATTCCTACTGAAACTGGTTTTGACATTACACCTGCAAGTGAAATCATGGCCATTTTTTGTTTGGCTAAAAATCTCAACGATTTAAGAACCCGTATAGACAATATTTTAATTGGATTTACCTTTGCCAATACTCCTTTTTATGTAAAAGATTTAGGCGTTGGAGGTGCGTTAATTGCTTTATTAAAAGATGCATTTCAACCTAACTTAGTACAAACTATAGAAGGAGGCGCTGCTTTTATTCATGGAGGACCATTTGCCAATATTGCACATGGCTGTAATTCAATTATGGCTACAAAATCAGCTTTAAATTTTGGGGAATATGCCATTACAGAAGCAGGCTTTGGCAGTGATTTAGGAGCTGAAAAATTCTTGAATATCAAATGCCGAGAAATGGGATTAAGCCCCGCTGCAAGTGTATTGGTTACAACCACACAATCATTAAAACTACATGGTGGAGTTGATGAAAAACTCATCAAACAACCAGCAATAGCAGGTTTAAAAGCTGGTTTAAAGAATTTAGAACGACATATAGAAAACTTACATGGATTTGGACAAAATGTGATTGTTTCATTGAACAAATTTGGTTTTGATACCAGCGAAGAAATTGAATTCATCCAAGAATGGTGCAGTCAAAAAGGGACTCATTTTGCCATCAATGAAGGGTTTGCAAAGGGTGGAAATGGCGCAATTCAATTGGCTCAAAAAGTGATTGAGGTATGTGAAGAAAATCCATCTAAAGCCATTGTGCATACCTACGAATTAGAGGACAGTATTGAATTGAAATTACACAAAATTGTAACAAAAATTTACAAGGGAAACGGCATTACTTTGAGTAAACAAGCCAAAGCATCATTAAAGAAAATACAAGAATTAGGTGCCGAAAAATTACCCGTATGTATTGCTAAAACACAATTCTCATTTACCGATAATCCCGCTTTGGTGGGTGCGACTGACAATTTTACTATTCACTTTGAAAACTTGGTACTGAACAATGGAGCTGGATTCATTGTAGCAGTAGCAGGTGAAATTATGCGCATGCCTGGCTTACCCAAAGTACCATCTGCCATGCAAATAGATGTTATCAATGGTGAAATTACGGGTCTGAGTTAAATTGATTGCATGCAAATTTATCAAAGTATTAATCCATTCACTGAAGAGTTGATTGCTGCGTTTCAACTAAGTAGTTCAGATGAAATAAAGCAAGCGTTGGCTCAAGCAAAAAAAGCACAAAAAAATTGGGCCGAATTACATTTTAAAGAACGTTCCATTTGCTTAGTACAACTTGCAGATTTATTGAAAAAAGAAGCAACCCGTTTGGCTGAAATTGCGAGTAAAGAAATGGGCAAAACGCTTGAACATGCTAAAGCAGAAATTTTAAAATCAGCAACAGTATGTCATTACTATGCCCAACATGCTGAAACAATTTTAGCTACAGAAAAGCAAAGTATAGAAAACAATTTAAGCATAGAGAGAACTTATAAACCAATGGGGGTTGTATTAGGTATTTACCCTTGGAACTTTCCTTTTTGGCAAATTATAAGGAGTGCAATTCCTGCAGTTATGGGCGGAAACGCTGTGCTCATAAAACCAGCACCGAATGTACCAATGAGTAGCCTTGCATTGCAATTGCTTTTTGACAAAGCAGGTTTTCCAGCAGGTATATTACAAACCTTATTTGCATCAAACGAGCAAATTTCTGAACTAATAAAAAACCCTTCAGTTGCTGCTGTTACATTAACGGGTAGTAACAAAGCTGGCTCTGAAGTAGCCGCTTTAGCTGGGAAAGCTATTAAACCCATCGTATTGGAATTGGGTGGTAGTGACCCATTTATTGTATGTGAAGATGCTCAATTAAATGACATCATTGACCATGCCATTTTCTCTAGGTTTCAAAACAATGGTCAAAGCTGTGTGTCTGCAAAAAGATTCATTATACATGAATCATTAGTAGCTGAGTTCGAATCAATGTTGATTCAGAAATTAAAGCTATTGAATTATGGAGATCCCTTAAACGCAACTACTGATATTGGCCCATTGGCCCGGAAAGATTTAAAAGAAAATTTAGCACTCCAAGTTAAAAAAAGTTTGCTATTAGGTGCTCAAATAGTTTACCAACACAAAGAAATTCCAGTCAAGGGTTTTTTCTATCCTGCAACTGTTTTAAAAGCTATTCCTAAAAATGCTCCTGCATACACCGAAGAATTGTTTGGACCGGTATTAAGTATTTACCCCTATAAAAACATAGAACAAGCCATTGAATTAGCCAACGATACTATTTATGGCTTAGGCTGTAGCATTTGGACCAAAAACATAGAAAATGGCAAATACCTTGCTGATCAAATTGAATGTGGAATGGTATACATTAATCAATTGGTAAAAAGTGATGTAAGGTTTCCATTTGGAGGATGTAAACAATCTGGATTTGGAAAAGAACTGGGCCCAGAGGGACTTAAAGCATTTTGTGTGCTAAAAACACGGTGGATCAATGCTTAAATCTTTCCTTTTTTTCTAAGCCAATACAAGAAAAAAACTATAGCTAATATAAAAAATAAGTAGGCCTTACCCGCTATAAAATCTTCAAAAAAAGAGATCCAAAAACCTACAATTAATGCAGCTATAGAAAGTATGAGCCAATTTCTGATTATCCAATTATCCATGCCTTATTTGTTGAGGTAAACAATTCCTTTGATGTTAAAAATTTTAGGCTGTTTAAAATCTGTTTTGGTTTCCAAACCAGTTCCATAAATAATTTTGTCTTTGCTATGAATGCTTACATACTTATCTGTAGAAATAAGGTCTCTGGTTTCATCCCAAATTAATTCGTCTGTTTGAATGGTGTCTCCCTGATCGTTCACCACTATTACATTGTTTTTAACTAACATGTTTAAATTACGCTCGTCTCTTCTTGCATACTTGGCTTTGATGAAACTCGAAACCTTTCCATTTGATTTATAGAAATATGCAGTAATACCTTTGTTCATTTCTGAGTAGTTCAGTTCTTCGCTGCTATATCTTTCTAACAAAGGTGCGAATACACGCGCTTTTAAATAACCGCTGTCGGTATAATTGATGCCTATATTAATGCCACGCTCTGTTGGAATCAATCCTGAACTAGATGATACTTTAATTTTATCGATTTCTTTGTTGGTACATGCAACAAAAAATAAGAGTGTCGACAGGATTAAAAAAGCGATTTGTCTAATCATACCTATACCTATTGAACCAACGGTCTGCAAAATTGATTCCAAGCACCAGTTTAAAATAATTTTCTTGAATTTGATTATTCGTCAAATTGCCTCTTTTAATGAACTCAACGCCTATGTTTAAAGTAGATTTTGATCGTCCCATCGGAAATCCTAAACCACAACTGAGTGCAAGTTCATTTAATGATTGATTTTGAATAGTAGCTCCTGTTTGATCATACCTAAAACCTGCTCTGTATGTAGTTATATTGAGGATATTTTTATACTGATACGCATCCGGACAAAAGGATGTACCAATGCTCAATCCAAAAGCTTGCTGCAGAGACTCTTGTTTTCCAAAAAGCTTATATTGAGTCCAATCTGAAAACCTCAAATCAGAAGCAACCAACCATTTGTCAACCTTACCAAAGCTAAATCCAATTTGAAACAAAGAGGGTAATGTAAGGCTTCCTGTTTGTTGTATTTGGTTACTGATAGTATCTTTTGTTCCTATACCCAAACCCAATGGCAAGGTTCTAACCAGCAATTGTTGATCTGCCTGCAAATCTGATTGAGGTCTAAAATTTACACCTAACACAAACTGAAAACTATCTAGCAGATTCCGCTTGGTATTATAGGTGAAATATTTGTGGTATTGGGCCGCAAAACTCATCACTGAACCCGAGGCATAGCCGTCTTTGTCTTGGTTTAATCCGAACATATTGTATTGACTAGGTATAATCAATTGGTTCGTATGTTTCAATTGGCCAAAAATATATTGATAATCTACGCCTACAGAAAGCTGTTTATAGAGCCGCATGCCTATGCCAAAATGAACCTTACTCAAGCCCCCTTTACCTGAAAATATTTTAGATACAGGAACCATAAATGTATCATTACTGATACTATCCATGGTATTAATTTGATACCCTATTGCAGAAAAAGGGGCTAATCCAAAGGAGAGTCCAATTTCTTTTTTAGTTGACAATGGCATGCCCAAATTGATATAGGAAAGCCAAGCATTGCTATTGGTAGTTTTTTGGCTACCTGTGAGTATTTCGGCATTACTCAATGCGGCACCAGCCTCAATATTGGTTTGTTTTAAGGCGCCGTAAGACGCACTGTTACTTACGTTGATTAATGAATTCATGCGAATACCTTGGCCTATTTGACCCATAGACAAAAAATTGGCATTGCCCGAGTATACAATTTCGCCAATTCCTAACATAGAATAAGGAGAGGCTGTTATGTTCTGAGCTTGAATTCTCAAGGATGACACAAACAAAATAGCAACAAAAAATAACCAAAATCTATCTTTAAACATTCAAATCCAAAATTAAATGAAGCCCATACATGAGCAAGTTCTTCTCAACAAATAAAGGGCTT
Organism: Bacteroidota bacterium; assembly: GCA_947462865.1. Lineage (GTDB taxonomy): Bacteria > Bacteroidota > Bacteroidia > UKL13-3 > UKL13-3 > CAISCU01. Next base: position 17,286 of record CANHRW010000014.1, read on the forward strand.
TTAAGTTGTTTTGACAAAAGTTCGGCATTTCCACCACAAAGCAAAACTTGTAAATCAGGGTACTTAGCTTTGAGTGCTTGTATATGGTATTCTATTTCACCAATTATCCCATAATAAGCTCCGCTTAGCATGCAATCAATGGTACTAGTGCCAATTTCGTTTTCTGCAAAAGTGGCTGTGAGTTGTGGCAATTTACCTGTAAAATGATGCATCCCATTAAGACGCATTTGTAAACCAGGGCTAATAACTCCACCTAAATAAACGTGATTAGCGGTAACTACATCTAAAGTTAAACAAGTACCCGCATCAAATACTGCACAGGCTTTTCCTTTAAAAAAAAATTGTGTTGCTGCAGCCAAAGCCAATCTGTCTGGACCCAGTGTCTCAGGGCTGTTGTAATGATTAATAAAGGGTAATTTCAATTGAGGTGTCAGCTTTACAAAACCTTTTATTTGTTCAAAAGACAGCATTGATGATGCGGACACATTGCTTGCAATAACATGCGTTACTTGATGGGTATGCATGAGCAATTGCAGTTGGTTGGCGTCTAATTGATCAAATGGCATACACCATTCCAATTTTGCGTTCTTAAATAGCGCTACTTTTATCAGTGTATTCCCAATGTCAATAGTTAATTTATTCATTGCTGCTTTTGAGGCTACAATATACAAGCTCTTTGTTCAAAAAACTGAATATCTCCCCGTTTAACATTAAGAACAATTTTCCTTGATGACCTATACCTATAATTTCAGCAGTTTGTTTTTGTCCATTGATCAAAAATTCTGCTTTTTCTCCTCTTTGAAGCAAGTGTGTTTCGTATTCCATTTTTAGCCAATCAAATTGCTTCAGTTGTAACCTTGTGTAGAAAAGGTCTAAAAAATGGCAGAGTTGTTTTCTGAGCACATGTAATTCATAAGGCTTACCTGTTATTTGAGCCAATGAGATTGCTTGACTAAAATTAAATTTGAGTTGATTGACATTGATCCCAATTCCAACAATACTATTTTTTAACTGATTACCTGATATCGCATTTTCAATTAATATTCCTCCTATTTTATGACCATTAACTACCAAATCATTTGGCCATTTAATGCGTACAATGTGTTCCGGTAAAAGTTCAGCTATAAATTGTCTACAAGCCAAAGCAACTGCTAAATTCAAATACATTTGCGCTTCAATCTTTAAAAATTTTGGAGCATACAGTACACTCAATAATAAATTATGTGCAGGTTCTGATTCCCATTTGGCATCTGCCTGACCTTTGCCTTTACGCTGATAATGGGTATAAACAACAGTACCCTCAGGCAATTTATGCTTCTGTTCTTCCAATTTTAACGCCTCATTGGTAGATTCAGTTTCTTCAATAAAAATACTGTGATTACCTGTTATTGGGTTCATATGGAGGAAAAAGATTATTTTGCATAAATTTTAGTTCCTGTAAAAATGGCCAAAAGCACCGAAAAAAAAACACCTTTGAAAAAAAC
>CANHRW010000015.1 GCA_947462865.1 Bacteroidota bacterium
AAGTAAAAACCAACGTCTACATGTGGAATTGGCATTGATGAAGCTGTGCAACCTCAATAGAGCCATTCAATTGAGCAATTCGGGTAATCCCGATGATAAAAAAAAAAATCTGAACTAAACCCTGAACAAGTAGCTCATAAAGCACCTGTTATTGCCCAAGCCAGTTTTTCAGAAACAACTGTTGAATTGGCCAATCCAATTGTCGCTCAACCCATTAGTAGTCAAACTCAAACACCACATGAGACTCCTGCTAGTAATGCTGTCAATTTCAATTTGAACAGAGGAAACCATTTAGAGAATCTCCGCAAACAATTACTCGAAAAACAACAAGCTGCCCAGGACAATAACCAACCCATTTTACAGAAAAACGAACCGGAACAGCTAACTACATTCACCATTGAAGAATTTGCAAATGTTTGGAACAACTACATCGTTCATTTAGAAAAAAATGCCAAGTCTAGAATTTCAAGTTTTTTAAAAAACACCAAATACAGAATCAATCAATTTAAAATTGAATTGGAATTGAAAAGCAATTTGGAACAAGATTTACTGGATGAAGAAAAATTAGACATGATTCCTTTTTTCAGAAGTCAACTCAAAAACAATAAAATTGAATTCAGTTTTACCATCAATACAGATTTGATTCAACAAACTAAAAAAATAAGCAAAACAGATATTCTTAAAAACATGACCGATAAGCAACCACTCATTTCAGAACTGGTTCAAACATTAGGTTTAGAAATTGAATATTAATTTTTGCAAAAGCACCAACCAAACAGACTATGTCAAAACAATCATTCTTCAGACTAATTCAACTCAAATTCAAAAAACTATTTAATTATTTCTTAAAAGGACTGCTTATTACACTACCAGTATACGCTACCTACAAAATTATACGCTCACTTCTTGAAAGTATCGATCAGGTATTTGTCTTAGAAACTCCCGGTTTAGGCTTTGTCATTGTCATTGCAGTGATTACCCTTTTAGGTATGATTGGATCTAGTTTCATTACCAGACCCATTTTTGAGTTATTGGATGAAGTACTCAATAAAATTCCATTGGTAAAAACAATTTATGGAGCAGTAAAAGATTTAATTGGTGCTTTTGTTGGTGAAAAAAACAAATTCTCTAAACCTGTCATTGTAGAACTCTCAGAAGGTGTATTCAAACCTGGTTTTATCACACAAGATGGTTTTGACGAACCCATATTAAAAGAACTGGTTGCTGTTTATCTGCCACATAGTTATGCATTTTCAGGCAATCTGTATTTGGTCAACAAAAGTAAAATCAGTATTTACGAAGGCAGTTCAAGTGCCTTTATGAAACTCATCGTATCAGGCGGAGTAAGTGATTTAAACCAACCTGAAAAAGAACAGCAATTATGAGCATGTTCTTGAATTTATTGAAACTGGTTCGGTACAAGAACATATTGATGATTGCCTTGACACAGGTTTTCACCTACTATTTTTTGAATCCTGATATTCAATTGTTTCATTTATTTGAACTTAATTTTTTACGCCTCATTTTGTGTACCGCAATGGTTGCTGCAGCAGGTTATATCATCAATGATTACATGGATGTAAAACTTGACTTAATCAATAAACCTGAGCAAGTCATTGTAGGAAAAAATATTTCAAGAAGGTGGGCCATGTTTTTACACTTGTTGCTTACTGCTTTGTCATTCTTTATAGGATACAGTATTAGTAAAAAAATTGCCATCGCAGTTTTGGGCTGTTCTTTTTTACTTTGGATCTATTCTCAATTTTTAAAGAAAACCTATTTAGCCGGCAATTTATTAGTTAGTTTTTTGAGTGCATTTAGCTTAATGATTCTGTTTATTTTTAAGCCCAATGAACTCCATTCTACAGGCATTTACTGGTTTGCTTTGTTTGCTTTCTTAACCACCTTGATCCGAGAAATCATTAAGGATATGGAAGACATGAAAGGCGATAACTCTTACCAAAGTAAGACCATTCCAATTGTGTCAGGTATTAGAAAAACAAAGAAAGTATTATTGGTAATGGTTGCCATTGAAATGGTGCTTTGTTTGCTCAATATCACATTGTTTAAATCCATTTCTTATAGTTCCGCATGGTCGAACACAGGTTACCAAATTTATATTCTAGTCATGTTGGTATTACCTTTGGCTTTTTGTTTCAAATTGATTCAATTAGCTGATACCAAGAAAGCATTTAGTCAACTTAGTTTTTACTTTAAACTGTTGATGCTGCTTGGTATTTTAAGTATGGTATTTTGGAGGTATTGATTAGCGAATCATTAGTAGGTAGTTTGCGATACATCTATCTAAAATGTGATGCACCTCTTCAAATACTGCTTGGTCTTGGTAATATGGGTCAGGCACTGTGTTTCCAGGAGAAATCGGATCAAAAGTACGTAAGCATTTAATTCTACTGCCATCAAAACAGGCTGGCTTCATTGCCATTACTTGGGTGTAGACTGAGTAGTCCATCACCAATATTTCGTCAAATACTTCGAAGTCTTTCTGTGTAATTTGTCTTGACCTATGCAAAATGTCTATCCCAAATTTCAAAGCAGTTTGTCGTGTCCTTGGGTCGGCCAAATTGCCTTTGTGAAAGTCTATTAGACCACAAGAATCTGCAGCATAATCAGCTTGTAATTCTTGTGATTTTATCCGTTGTACAAACAAGGCTTCTGCTAATGGCGACCTACAAATATTACCCAAACAAACAAATAATACTTTGAACATCTCTAATGCCTGTAACCATTAAAATCTAATGTATTCACGAAATTAAAATACTTATTCCTTGTTATGTTTAACTGCATCGTATTTGTATTTCCTTCTGCAGACTGGGCATAAAAAGTTAATTGTTTAGTGCTCGTATCTATTGGTACTCTTACATATTGAATTTGAGCAGGCAACAATTGCCAATTTCTGGTATCTGCCTGTTCAGAAATAGCCCCGTATAAACTAACAGCTAAAGCTAAGCCATCTTTCTTGTTTTTCTCAGCTTGATATACAGCCAATTGTTTTAAAAAGGTTCTTAACAAGGATTCACCTAGTTCTTTAAGCATTCTATCTGACAATGATTTAAAAGCAATGGCATCCACATTTTCTGCCAATTGAAGTGGATACCGCTCATTAGAATTAGATGAAATCCAGGCATTGGTATACTTTAATTTTCTGGATACATATTTTGGAATCACTATTCGAATAAACCGCATATCTAATAAATCTGCGTTGGCCTTTTTGTCTGAATTGTAGTAAGGGATAGAAATGCCTAATTCGGTATTCACAATCTGATAGGCTCCATTCTGTTGAGGGACTATCAAGAAATTGATGCTTGATTGGTCCTTTATTGGGCACAAACCATTGTTCCAAAAAACCAATACTTGTTTTTGACTGATATATTTTTCGGGTTGCACCTGTAGTTTAAAATCTTCTTGGTACTTTTCAAACTCTTCTTTGAATCCACTTAAATAAGCTGTTCTCAAAATATCGTATTTCAATTGCAATGGCACCTCAGTATTAAAAAACTGTTTGTAGTCTGATGCATAAACCTCCAATGCATTTCTATAGGCTATAAATGCATCGTTGTAGGCCCCTTGGGCATCATAAATAATTCCCAATAAATTATGGGCAAATGCATCTCTTTTGTATTTATTTTTTGACTGATACTTATCTGTATTTTTTTGCATTTTTAACAACATGCGCTTAGCTTCAATTAAAGCTTCGTCTAAACTGTTTAACTGCAAATAATTCATGGCAGCATAATAATGTAACAACACTTTTTCGAAATCTTCACCCTCATAGGTACTGTAAGATTTATTGGTTACCATGGTTTCTAAATACGCTGTACTGTTTTTTGAAAAATCTTCTATAAAATAATCTGCTTTTCTTAGGTAAATTAAACTCGAATCAGGTTGGTTGTTCAAAGAATACACACTGCCTTTATTTAGATAGTACAACAACCTGTTTCTTTTAACAGTGGCCATTTTTGATTTCTCGTCCATTAATGAAAGTGCTTTGCTATAATTTTGATTGTATACAGCCTGCATCAATGCGTTATTTTGTTGATAATAACTCATGCAAGAAACCAGTCCCAACATCATTAACGTTGAGTAAAATCCTAAAAAAAGCTTACCCTTAAACATCAATGTTTAATTCTTCACAAATTTTTTAATTTGTTTTTCGCCTAGCCAAACTTTCTCGTTTGTTTCTAAATCAGTTAACTCTAAGTTGATTTGATACGATACCACTTTTTCTTTTTTGTATTCATCAATAACAGAAGTCATTACCCCATTGAGCATAAAATCAGCACCTTTTTCTTTGGCCCATTTTTTTCGTGTTTCTTCGCTTGCAAAAGTTTGTTGATCGTTTCTTTCATTCCTTACTTCTACTCTAGCATCACCACTTTGAACCACACTAACTGTTCCTGAATTGATGAACTCTCTTTCAATATTTTTGATGAAATTAGTTGCATCAATATGTTCTGAAGTCTTGTTCTTAATTTGACCTACAATTACCGTAGGTTTTTTGTTGTATTTGGCTTCATAAACGCTTTTCCAAGGCCTAGTTAAAACGTCTTTAGTCATTTCAGCAGCTACCAATTTGGCATCTACATCATTCCATCTGCCACTCAAATCAACCACTTGATTGGGATCTATGCGTTGAACTTGTCTTGATTGGTTACAATCAGAAAAAAACAAGGTGAAAGAAATGGCCGACAGTAAAATTGAATGTTTCATGTTGAATTTATTTTAGATTTAAACTTGTTAACAAATACTATTCCAAAAGTAAAGATTTGGTTTAGATTATTCATATTTGTTGCTCTTTATTCCTATCAATGAAAAACTTCAACAGCCTAGCTGCTTTATTTTTAATAGGTTTGAACTTAATTACCGCCTGCAAGACTCCAAAAGCTGTCTATTGGGAGAAAACTCAAAAAGAAAAGATATTTCTAGGACACACCTCGTCAAAACAATTGGACAATGCCAAAATATTTCCATGGTATTATTATGGCAAAAGGGCTTACCTACTTAATGATAGTTTGGTTCAAAACTTGAAACCCCTTTCGGATAGTTTGGGTGTAATGATAGTAGCTGGTACCTGGTGTGGCGATACACAAATTGAATTGCCTAAAATGATGCGCTTGTTACAAAAACTTGAAATAAATGACAGTTTACTAACCATACAACTGGTAGATAGAAAAAAACAAAACCGTTTTTTTAATGCAAAACCTATTCATGTAAAAGCCATTCCTAGTTTTATCTTTTATAAACAGGGAAAAGAAATTGGCAGAATCATTGAACATCCATCAGTGAGTATTGAAGCTGATTTATTGTTGATTTTAAAGAATAAATAACCCTAATAGGCAATCAAAAAATAGCTTACCTTTGCTGCACATGGAAAACAAACCATTGATTCTTATTACCAATGACGATGGCATCACAGCCCCTGGAATGTATGCATTGGTTCATTCATTGAAACGCCTTGGCGAAATTGTAGTAGTTGCTCCTGATGGTCCTCAAAGTGGCATGGGACATGCAGTAACTATTTCAAAACCATTGAGACTAAGTGAAACAACTATTTTTGGAGCTATTAAATCATACCAGTGTAGTGGCACTCCCGCCGATTGTGTAAAAATAGCAGTAGATAAAGTATTACACCGCAAACCTGATTTTGTATTTTCAGGCATCAATCATGGGTCAAACAGTGCAATAAATGTCATTTATTCAGGAACGATGAGTGCTGCTGTTGAAGCTGCAATTGAGGGAATTCCAGCGGCCGGATTTAGTTTGTGTGATTTTGACTACCATGCTGATTTTACATTGGCTGCTGATATTGCTTATCTGGTTGCGCGCAATGTGATTGAAAATGGCTTACCAAAAGGGGTTTTATTAAATGTGAATGTGCCAAAAGTTGATAAGGCTGCTTTCAAAGGCATTAAAATAGGCCGACAAGCATTGGCCAAATGGGAAGAGAATTTTGACCACAGAACAGATCCAAACGGAAGAAGTTATTATTGGTTAACTGGGAAATTTAAAAACTTTGATGCAGGTGAAGATACCGATGAATGGGCATTGGCAAACAACTATGCATCTATTGTTCCTGTTCAATTTGATTTAACCGCTCACAACGCAATAGCCTACTTAAACCAATGGGAATTTAAAGATGAAAATTAAAGACTTACTCATCATTGGCTTTTTGCTTGGATTGTTGGCTCCATCATTTGGTATTTTGGCCTTTTATGCGTTCAATTTCAATACACACAATCTGAGTGAATTCATTCAACTTTCTATTAAAGAAAAATTACTATCACCTTTGTTAAGTCTTTGTTGTGTTATTAACCTTGGTGTATTCTATTTGTTCATTCATTTTGAACGTTTTAAAATAGCAAAGGGGATTATTTTAGCCACTTTCTTGTACGGCTTTGCCATCGTATTGTTAAAGTTTTTTCTTTAAATCTTTAACGTCTGTGTAAAATTTACACAACAAGGTGTATTTTTTTGGTTTTAGCTGTTTATTTTTAATCAGCGCAATAGTATGTTTGTAAGATGAAGTTCATACTCAATTTATTTTTATTCCTAAGTCTTGGTTTACAAGCTCAAGACTTGATAAAAAAACCTATTGCCATTTTACCTGGACAAACCAATGATGTGGTTTTTGCACAATTTGTTCCAGGGAAAAACAAACATTTAGTAACAGGAACCTGGGACCAAAAAATAATGGTTTATAAAGCCGATAGCCCGTTTCAATTGGTTAAGACTTTTGCCGCACATGCTGCACCTATAACCTGTATGAGCTACACGCCAACTGGTAGTTTTATTGCAACAGGTGGAAAAGACTTTCAGGTAATCATCTGGGATTCCATGTACAATGCTTACAAAATACCTGAAGACCCTAAAAATAAACACAATGCCAATATTTCTGCACTACAATTTGACCGCACTGGCCGATTTTTATTCAGTGGATGTGAAGAAGGAAAAATTATTATTTGGGATTTATTGAATAAAAAAACCATCAAAACCATTTCAAATACAGTTGCAATTTCTTCATTTGCTACCTATACCAATACAAGTAGTTTGTTCGTTGCTGGTGCCGAACCTGTTATCAAATTATTGAATCTGAGTAATGGGCAAGTTTTTAAAAAATTGGAAGGTCACAAAGACCATGTCAATGCTATTGCAATTAGTAAAAATTACAAATATCTAGTGAGTGGATCTAATGACAAAACAGCTATAATTTGGGATCTAAAAACATTTAAACCATTGAAAGTACTCACAGTAGGTTGTTGGAAAATTACAGCAGTGGCATTCAGCGATGATTCAAAATATTGCATCACTGGATGCAATGATGGCTCTATAAAAATTTGGGAAACAGAAACCGGCAATTTGGTTCGCAGTGTAGAAGAACAAAATTTCATAATCAATGACTTGAGTTTTAATGCGAACTATAAATATTTTGCAGCAGCTACTACTTTAAAAAACGAAAGCAACTACGGAACTCGAATTTACAATTCAGGATTGGTTGTTCAGGAAACAAAATTATCAAAAACAACAGAAGCAATTAAGACTGGAACCGTTAAAAATTCTAGCAAAGATTCAAGCGAATTCATGAACAAAGCCAAAAATACAAAGGCAGAATTGGATAAATTACCCAAGAAAGTTGCTGGCCAATTAGATTCAGCTAGAATTTACAAAACCCCAATTCCACTTAAAATCAATAAGATAAACAAATAATGCAGATTTCAACAGTATTCATGGAATACTTTTTTAGCAAATAATCTTTTCCAAAAGATTACTTTATTATATTGCGACGCAAAATAAACCAAACAGGAACCTCACAAAAAGTAAGCAAAATGAAGATTTTCAAATCATTAACTAAAGGTCTTTTCTTTTTATCCATTTTAATCTCTTTTGGTTTTTCTACAAAAGCCCAAAGTGCTGATGAAGGAAAGACCCTTTTCAATGCAAATTGTACTGCATGTCATGCCATTAACGACAAAATTGTTGGACCGGCATTGAAGGATGTACACAAACGTAGAGAAGAATCATGGTTGATCAAATGGGTAAAAAACTCACAAGCCATGGTAAAATCAGGTGATGCCACCGCTGTTCAATTGTACAAAGAGAACAACGAGAGTGTAATGACCTCTTTCGAAAATTTAACTGATTTAGAAATTAAATCAATCATTGCTTACGTTAAAGCTGAAAGTGAAGCACCTGCTGCACAAGCTTCAACAGCTGCAGTGGCTGGAAAAAACACTAATGAAATAGCTGTTAACAATGATTACAAATCTGAGATCAATTGGTTGTTGGTAATCATTTCTATTTTACTCATAACCATCATCACAAGAATTTTTGCCATTTTAACCAAAATTGGTGAAATTCAAGGAAAACCTGTTATCAATTGGACACAAACCAATGGTTTATTGGTAATGGCCTTTTTAATTATTGGATTGATTGCTGCATTTTGGGAATTTTATGTACACGGTAAACTAACCGTTTTTGCAATGGGTTCAGCTTCTGCTCATGGAGATGAGTACGATAATATGTTTATGATTACACTTGGATTAACAGGTGTGGTATTTGTGATCACACAAATATTGTTATTCTGGTATACTTACAAATACAAGAATGACGGCAAAAGAAAAGCAATGTACTTCCCAGATAATCATAAATTAGAGTTCATCTGGACGATTGTTCCCGCAGTTGTCTTAACTGTATTGGTAATTAGAGGTTTGATGACTTGGAACAACATGATGTACAACAAAGAAGAAAATGCACGTGAGGTTGAAATATTTGGTTATCAATTTGCTTGGGATGCTAGACTTGCTGGTACTGACAATAAGTTAGGTGCGCACAATTTTAGAGAAATTGGAAAAGTGAATGCATTGGGCGTTGATACAACAGACGAAAAAGCTAAAGACGACGTGGTAGTAAAAGAATTGCATTTAGAGGTAGGAAAACCTGTAAACTTCAATTTCAGAGCTAAAGATGTCATACATAGTGCATACTTCCCACATTTCCGAGCTCAAATGAACGTGGTACCAGGTTTACCTACTAAATTCTCTTTTACACCAACTGTTACTACTGCTGAAATGAGAAACAAATTAGGAAAACCCGAATTTGATTACGTATTGTTATGTAACAAAATATGTGGAAGTGCACATTACAGAATGAAAATGCTGGTTGTGGTTGACACAAAAGAAGCCTACGAGAAATGGTTGTCAAGTCAAAAAACGATTACAAATCAACCAGTAAACAAATCAATTGCATCTAAATAATTAATCAGAAAAAGAAAACAATAGGTATATGAGCGATCACAATATGAACAATCATCACGAAGATCACGGTCACCACAAAGAGACTTTCATTTCAAAGTACATCTTTAGCATGGACCACAAAATGATTTCCCGTCAGTTCCTGATTACAGGTATCATTATGGGAACATTGGGTATGTTAATGTCTATGATATTCAGGTTACAATTGGCTTACCCTGACATGAAATTTAGCTTTTTGGAAGGAATTTTAGGCCATTGGGGTAAAGATGGGAAATTAGATCCTAATTTTTACTTAGCCTTGATTACCATTCATGGAACGATCATGGTATTCTTTGTATTGACAGCAGGATTGAGTGGAACTTTTAGTAATTTACTCATTCCATTACAAGTGGGTGCCCGAGATATGGCGTCTCCTTTTATGAACATGTTGTCATATTGGTTCTTCTTCCTGTCTTCAGTTGTTTTGGTATTTTCTTTATTTGTTGATGGTGGTCCTGCCTCTGCCGGTTGGACAGTATACCCTCCTCTTTCAGCATTGCCTAAAGCCATCCCAGGATCTGGAACAGGTATGACCTTGTGGTTAGTTTCAATGATTTTATTTATAGCCTCTTCTTTATTGGGTGGTATTAACTACATTGCTACTATCTTAAACATGCGTACATTGGGAATGAAAATGACACGTTTGCCACTGACCATTTGGGCATTTTTAGTGACAGCAGTTCTAGGTTTACTTTCTTTTCCAGTTTTATTAGGTGGTTCATTGCTATTGGTGTTTGATAGGAGTTTTGGAACATCGTTTTATTTATCTGAAATCGTTGCAGAATTTGCAGGTGGTATTGAAAGAACAGGTGGGTCTCCAATTTTATTCCAGCATTTGTTTTGGTTCTTAGGTCACCCTGAGGTATATATTATTTTGTTACCGGCATTAGGTATTACATCTGAAGTGATTGCTACCAATTCACGTAAACCAATTTTTGGTTATAGGGCTATGATTGGTTCTATATTGGCCATCGGTGTTTTGAGTTTTATTGTTTGGGGACACCATATGTTTTTAACAGGAATGAATCCTTTCTTAGGTTCAGTATTTATGCTAGGAACCTTAATCATCGCTGTTCCATCTGCCGTTAAAACATTCAACTATTTAGCTACACTTTGGCAAGGAAATTTACAATTAACTCCAGCTATGATGTTTGCTATTGGATTGGTTTCATTCTTTATTTCTGGAGGGTTAACTGGTATTTACCTAGGTAATGCTGCTTTAGATATTAACTTACACGATACTTATTTTGTAGTTGCACATTTCCATTTGGTAATGGGTAGTGCAGCAATATTTGGAATGATGAGTGGTATTTACCATTGGTTCCCAAAAATGTTTGGTCGCATGATGAATGAAACAGCTGGTCAAATACACTTCTGGTTAACTTTGATATCTGCTTATTGCGTTTTCTTTCCAATGCACTTTATGGGATTGGCTGGAGTTCCAAGAAGATACTATGCAAATACAGCATATGATCAGTTCAATGTTTTTATTGACATGAACCAATTCATAACCATTGCTGCGTTGTTAGGAGGTTTGGCTCAAGTGATATTCTTGGTTAACTTCTTCTATTCAGCATTAAAAGGAAGAAAAGCTACTCAAAACCCTTGGAATTCAAATACATTAGAATGGACTGCACCAGTTGAACATTTGCATGGAAACTGGCCTGGAGAAATTCCTCATGTATACCGTTGGGCGTACGATTATAGCAAACCTGGACATAATGAAGATTTTATTCCTCAAAATGTTCCAGATAAAGGCCAAGTAGATCCATTAGAAGAAGCAACTGGATTGCCTGAGCCTGTTAAAAACGAAAATTCAGCAACCCATTAGTTGATTGAATTAGCATAGCGGATCTTGACTAACGAACCAAGCTATATTATTCGATTCAGACGATTTGGAATTGCTACCATTTTCGCCTTGTTCTTTCTCATATTTGTTGGTGGACTGGTAAGAAGTACTGGAAGTGGCATGGGTTGTCCCGATTGGCCAAAATGTTTTGGCAAATGGGTGCCTCCAACCCAAGTAACAGAATTACCTGAAAATTACCAAGAGGTATTTGCTGTTGCAGGAAAATCAATCGCGCCATTTGATGCCTTTAAAACTTGGACTGAATACATCAATCGATTAATTGGTGTCGTCATTGGTTTATTGATTTTATTGACTGTGGTTTTTGCTTATCCTTACAGAAAAACTGACCCTAAAATATTTTGGTTAAGTTTTCTCGCATTCCTGTTGGTCGGTTTTCAAGGATGGATTGGAGCAAAAGTAGTTTCAACAGATTTAGCAACTTGGATGATTACCATACATATGGTGATTGCTTTGGTAATTGTTGGCTTATTAATTTATACCATAACACGGAGTCAGCAATTCAAAATAAAGCAAAAGCAAGCACACAAACATTTGCACAAACTATTGTTACTTGCATTGTTCATTGGATTAGTGCAAACCATTAGCGGAACACAAGTTCGTGAATGGGTAGATCAAATAGCCCTAATGATAGACGATCGTAATCAATGGATCAACCATGCATCTGCTGTGTTTTATTTCCACAGAAGTTTGAGCAGCCTCAATTTGGTAGTTAGTTTTTACCTCTTTCTACAATATAAAAAAATATTCTATCCGCACCAACTCATATATAAATCAGGCTTAGCCTTATTGTTATTAATGAGTTTACAAGCATTTACAGGTGCTATTCTTAGCAACTTAGGTTTTCCTGGTCAAATGCAAAGTATTCATTTAACATTGGGAAGCTTGACAATCGGGCTGCAATTATTTATTGCAATCTTGATTTTTACAAAAACAGAAATTGAATCGCATACAGCGTAAATAGAAATGATAACAACAGAAAAACAAATCGGTAACTTGAGCTTGCTAAATAGCAAATTACAAGACTACAGCCAATTGGTTAAGTTAAGGCTTAGCTCTTTGGTGGTTTTCTCTTCTGTAGTGACTTATTTTACAGCCAACCATGGAAATGTCAATTGGATGGAGGTTGCCATGCTTTCTATTGGCGGATTTATGGTTACCGGTGCGGCAAATGGCATCAATCAGGTAATTGAAAAAGACTACGATAAATTGATGCTCAGAACTGCAAACAGACCTGTTGCAACAAATAGAATGTCGGTGATTGAAGCCTCATTATTCAGCGCGTTATTAGGTATCATTGGAATAGCAATCATTGCTTTGTTTTTAAACCAATTAGCAGGATTCTTAGCACTGGCAGCCTTACTTTCTTACGCATTCATTTATACACCATTGAAACGCATTACACCTGTTTCAGTATTTGTAGGAGCTTTTCCTGGTGCACTTCCCACTTTATTAGGTTGGGTTGCATTAACTGGTAAAATAGATACTTCTGGTTTGATTCTTTTTGGCATACAGTTTTTTTGGCAATTCCCACATTTTTGGAGCATTGCTTGGATACTGGACGAAGACTATCAAAGAGCTGGATTTAAAATGTTACCATCTAGTTCTGGCAGAGATAAAATAACCGCATTACAAACACTTGCTTTTAGTTTGGTATTGATTCCATTTGGATTTATTCCAGTCCAAATGGGAATTACTGGTCCAATTGCTGGTATAGTTGGTATTCTTGGTGGATTAATGCTGAGCTATTTTGCATTTAATTTATACAAAACCTGTGAAATAAAAGAAGCAAAAAAATTAATGTTTGCTTCTTTTTTATATTTACCTCTTGTACAACTGGCCTATTTAATTGATAAAATCTAAGATGAATACCAAAACCATTCACAATGCGTCAGAAACAACGTTTGTCATTAACCCCAAAAAATTTGTTTTGTGGTTAATCATCGTTGCAAGTGTTATGTTATTTGCAGGCTTTACAAGTGCTTACATAGTACGAAGAGGTGAAGGCAATTGGGAATTATTTAATTTACCCAGCAACTTCATTTATTCAACAATTGTAATCGCATTGTCTTCAGTAAGTATGCAATTATCTTCAGTATTTGCAAAAAAATTAGAAAGAAACAAAGCAAGTCTGTATTTATGGATAACACTTGGATTGGGGATTTTATTCTGTATGCTGCAATATTTAGGTTGGAAACAACTCATTGCAGATAATGTGTATTTTGCTTTTTCAAACCCATCCAATTCATTCGTATACGTAATTACTGGAGTTCATTTGGCACACGTCATTGGTGGAATTGTCTTTTTAAGTATTGTGAGTTTTCAAGCACTGTCAAAAAACAAGAATAGTTCAAGTATAAGTATATATCATAGTATGTGTAATACCTATTGGCATTTCATAGGTTTGCTTTGGATGTATTTGTACTTTTTCCTTTACTTGAACAGATAATAATAATTATAATAACCCTATAACAGCAATCGATTTAAACATGGCTAACACAACTAACTTAAGTACCGACAAGAAAACATCTTGGGGTGGAGGCAAATCTCCTTTCAGCGTGAGTTATGGAAAACTAATGATGTGGATTTTCCTTCTTTCAGATGCTTTTACATTTTCATCTTTACTAATTGCATACGGATTTATAAGGTATAGCTTTCCTAGTCCAATGGAAAATACCATTGTAAAACCACTCTCACATGTAGCAGAACATTTTACAGAAGCCATGAACAAAGCGGGCTTGTTTGTACAAGACCATTGGCCTGCACCTGAATTGGTGTTCAACCATTTTCCATTTATACATGGTATTCATTTGCCGTTATTTTTTGTGAGTTTAATGACATTTATTCTAATTTTCAGCTCAGTTACGATGGTTTTAGCTGTAGAAGCAGGTCACAGAATGCAAAAGAAAGAAGTTGCTAATTATATGTTATTGACCATTATTGGTGGTGCCGCTTTTTTAGGTTGTCAAGCATGGGAATGGACAACATTTATTGGCGAAGGAGCTAAATTATATGGAAACCCATTTGGCCCAAGGTCATTTGCTGCACTGTTTTTTATTGTAACAGGCTTTCATGGTTTTCACGTATTTTCAGGTGTTGTTTTAAATATCATTATCTATATAAATGTTTTAAATGGTACATATGAAAAAAGAGGCCACTATGAAATGGTTGAAAAAGTAGGATTGTATTGGCACTTTGTAGACTTAGTTTGGGTATTTGTATTTACTTTCTTCTATTTAATTTAATTTATCAAGTTTTAAAATTTTAAGATAATGGAACACATGGATCACACAGAACACTTGGAGCATACTGAAACTCCAGCAGATATGAAAAGTAAAATCTGGCGTACATTTTGGATTTTATTAGGATTAACTATTGTTGACATTGCATTGTATTTTGCATTGTTGAGTACACACTCGATGCTTAAAAACGCTTTGTTCATCTTATTGGGAGTTGTTAAAGCTTGGTATATAGTAGGCATATTCATGCACATGAAATTTGAAAGAAAAGTATTGATGTATATGATTGTTCTACCAATGATATTTGTAGTCTTCTTTATTGCTTTGATGCTAATTGAAGGAGATTATACATTTCTATTGAGATGGTAAAAAACATGAAGAGAATAAGCTTTTGGCTGGCAACCGGGATACTTGTTATTCCGGTTGTCTTTTTTTATGTGTTCAATGCCGGTACACAAAATTTCGAGAGACTTCCAATTTTAGGAGAAAGAATTCCACCAGATGGTATCAATGTAACGGATACCGTTTTTCACGCAGTGCCTAATTTCCATTTGATAGACCAAAAAGGAGAAGCATTTTCTCAACAAAACTTAAGCAATGGCATTGCTATTTATAATTTCTTTTTTGCAAACTGTGAAGGAGTTTGTCCAAAAATGAACAGGAGGCTGCAAAGTATCTATGACAAGTACAAAGAATTTAGTGAAGTACATTTTGTATCGGTGACTGTCGATCCGGAAAATGACAGTGTACCTATTTTGAAAGATTATGCCAATCAGTTCAATGCAGATGCTAAAATTTGGCACTTTCTTACTGGAAAAAATGATACGATAATACATTTAGGGAAAGGATTGTTGTTACCCATTTCAAAAGAAAGCAAAACAATAGACCACAGTCAACAGTTTATATTGGTAGACAAATCAAATAGAATTAGAGGAGTCTATGACAGTGAAAGCGATGCTGAAATTAAACGATTAGAAGGAGATATTAAACTATTACTATATGAATACCACACACCAGGATCAGCAAGATAAACTCATCTTTAAAATTGCAATGAGTATCAGTATTGTTGTACTCATTGCAGTTATTGTTCTAAACCAACAGGTATTGCCTAAACCAGAAGTTCTACCTTCTTGGACCTATTTTTTACCAAAATTAAATGCATTTATAAACGGTACTTGTAGTTTGCTATTGGTTGTTTCGCTGTATTTCATCAAACAGAAAAACATCAAAGCACATAAAATAACTAATTTAACTGCATTTGCTTTGTCATCGGCATTCTTGGTATCCTATGTATTGTACCATTGGTTAGCAGTAAGTACTGAATTTCCTACCGACAACCCAAGTTTAAGACAAACTTATTTACTGATTTTAATATCTCATATTATACTTGCAGCTATTGTACTTCCACTCATATTAATGAGTTTTTACAGAGGATTACAAATGCAAGTAGCATTGCATAAAAAAATTGTACGATTTGCTTACCCAATCTGGTTATATGTAACCATTACAGGCGTAATTGTTTATTTAATGATTAGTCCGTATTACCCAATTGAGTCGGGTACAATTGTTACAGATACAATGGTCAAATAAATTAATTTTGTAGTATGTATTTCCATCAAAAGAAATGGTTTGTATTGACAGTTTTCATGCTGGTTTTCATTGTAAATGAACCTGCATTTGCGCAATGTGCCATGTGTAAAAGCAATTTAGAAATGGCCCGAAACAATGGGGGCACCGCAGTTGGAAATACCCTCAATAACGGTATTTTGTATTTATTGGCACTCCCCTATTTAATTGCAACCGTATTTGGTGTCATTTATTACAGAAATTACCGTCTTAAAAAGACAAAAAACAATCCAAGTTTATAACCATGTGTGATGCATACGAACCTTCAAAAACGCTATCAATTGTAAAAGGTAAATGTCCACAATGTCAAAGCGGCAAAATGTTTACCCATTCTTTTTATAAATTAAATAAATTTACAGGGATGCACGCTGAGTGTCCGGTATGTGGTTTACATTTTGAAATTGAACCTGGTTTTTTTTGGGGTGCGATGTATGTTAGCTATGCATTAACTGTTGGATTGATGTTGGTATTAGGAGGGTTTATATTGGCTATTTGGGGAGCAGCTGCAGGATTTTATGGCTATGTTATACCAATTGTATCGGTCTTGGTATTGTCTTCACCACTTACCTACCGATATGCACGTGTATTAATGATCTATTGGTTTTCTCCAATCAGATTCAACCCAACATTGGCTAATAAGAAATAATCCTCAAATGATACTATATTTTGATGATCAATGCCTGCTTTGTAACAGAGCAGTTTTATTTTTATCAAAACATATCAAAACCAAAACACTCTACTTTGCTCCTATTGGGGGTAGTACTTACCAAAATCTACTGATTAAACATCCAAAATTAGCCGACTCAGATACTGTTATCTTAGAAATAGGAAATCAAGTTTATACAGCAGCTGAAGCAATCTATCAAATAATCGCTTTAATGGGATGGCCCTTTAAAATTTGTTTAATAGGTAAAATGCTACCTTTGTATCTTAACAACTATTTGTATCATTGTATAGCGCGCAATAGACATAGAATAAGTACCAAAAAAAATGTTTGTTCATTCAATCATCAAATTCAAATTTTACCCTAATTCATATTACATATTAGTTAGCATTCTGGTCTTTTGCGTTGGAATAAGCACTGCCGTTGCCCAACAAACAGATACACTCAATGAAATGGTCGTTTCAGCTAATAGAAACTGGGAGAAAAAAATAGATATTCCACAATTTATAAAAGTACTCACAACAAATACCATTCAACAAATTAAACCATTAACCAACGCCGATCTTTTAGAACAAACAGGTAGTGCTTATGTTCAAAAAAGTCAGCAAGGTGGCGGAAGTCCAATTTTAAGAGGATTTGAAGCAAACAAAATATTGTTGGTAATAGATGGGGTAAGAATGAATAATGCTATTTATAGAGCAGGCCATTTACAAAATATACTTCGTGTAGATCCATTCATGTTAGAACGCATAGAAGTTGTCTATGGACCATCTAGCGTAATGTATGGATCAGATGCATTAGGAGGTGTTATTCATTTAATGACAAAAAAACCAAAATTGAACCAATCATTAGCTGGAGAAGCTTTGTATAGGTTCAATAGTGTCAATACAGGTAATACCTTTCATATAAACTTACAAAAAGGCTTTAAACATATTGGCATTTTAACTGGAATTAGTTTCAATGAATTTGGTCATCTCATGCAAGGTTTGAACAGAACTCATGAAATTGGAGATCTTGGATTGAGAAAAATATACCAAAGTAACCTTAACGGCAAAGATGTATTGATTCAGAATAACAATCCAAACTTACAAATCGGTTCGGCATACACCCAATTAGATGTCACTCAATCGGTAATAATTGAAAAAAATAATCGCTATAAACACCTCTTAAATTTTCAAATCAGTCGTACAGGAAATGTACCAAGATATGACCGCTTAAGTGAGCTAAAAAATGATACACCTGTATTTGGAGCTTGGTATTATGGGCCTGAAATCAGAGTAATGGCCAATTATCAGATCGAACACAATCTAAAAAATATTTGGGCCGATAATTGGAAATGGAATACTGCATACCAATGGATAGAAGAAAGTAGAATGACCAGAAACTTTGGCAAATCAAACGAAAACAATCGCATTGAAAATGTACAAGTAATGAGTTCTACAATAGACTTTTATAAACAAATTCAAAAACACGAAATTAGGTATGGTATAGATGTACAATGGAATGATGTGCAATCAAAAGCATTTGCAAAGAATCAGACAACTGGAATACAAAATCCAATAAGCACACGTTATCCTGATAATGGATC
>CANHRW010000016.1 GCA_947462865.1 Bacteroidota bacterium
GCCTTGCCAATAATAGGCATAACCGGAGGAACAACACTTAGGTATAATTTCGCCAAAAAATTTACTTTTCAACCGGCTATTAGCATAGGATTTAAAGGTAGTAGATTCAATCGTACGGAACCTGATTACTACAATTCTTTGAAGTTATTGTATTTAGAGGCGCCAATTCAATTTTTTTATACCTACCAACAACAGTCAAAAAATCAAGTTGGTGTAGGGTTTTATTATGCTGAATTGATTAACGCAAGTTTATCTTCAAATAGCGGCTCATTAGTATCTAATCAAACCAAATTACCCATACAAGAATTTGATTTTGGGGGAATTGCTTCTTGGCAATTAAAATTTTCTTTTTTTCACCTACAAACAAGTTATAAAGTGGGTTTATCCAATATCAATAATGGCCAAGCATGGCCGGCTGGTGACAATGCATCAATAATAAAACCTACCAACAAAGGTGGTTCATTTTATAACCAAACAATCTCACTTCAATTAATATTTTAAGCACTTGAATAAATCTACTTTAATTGGCCAAATCAAACAAAAAAAATCATTTTTATGTGTTGGTTTAGATGCAGATCCAAATCTACTTCCTATACATTTAAAACAACAAAAAAATGGGGTATTAAATTTTAACAAAGCTATCATTGATGCTACAAAAGATTTATGTGTTGCCTACAAAATAAACACTGCATTTTTTGAGGCTCAGGGGTCTTTGGGTTGGGATTTAATGTCAGAAATTTTTGATTATATTCCTGGAGATTGTTTAAAAATAGCTGATGCAAAAAGAGGAGATATTGGCAACACAAGCTCACAATACGCAACTGCTTTCTTTAACAATCTTAAAGCTGATGCAATCACACTTTCTCCATATATGGGATTTGATTCTATTGATCCTTTTTTAGCTGTACCAGATAAATGGAGTATTGTACTTGCGCTTACATCAAACCAGGGTAGTAAAGATTTTGAAAAGCTTGAATTGGCCTCAGGCGAAAGGCTTTTTGAAAGAATTGTAAAAGATTTATATAACCAATATGGTTCATCTAATTTAATGTTTGTGGTTGGTGCCACAAATGATAAAGACATTGCTACCATAAGAAAATTGGCGCCAGATGCTTTCTTTTTAGTACCAGGTATTGGGGCTCAAGGTGGAAGTTTAAAAAGTGTATGTGAATATGGTTTAAACAAAGAAATAGGCCTTTTGGTAAATGCTTCTAGGTCTATTATTTATGCTAGCTCTGGTGAAGATTTTGCCGATGCTGCACGCGCATCGGCAAAATTAATTCAAATTGAAATGTCTGCTTATATTACAGCTTAGTTTTCTACCAGCCCAAAATCCAAGCAAAAATTAACGGTGCTACAATTGTAGCATCACTCTCTACAATAAACTTAGGGGTATGAATATCTAATTTGCCCCAGGTAATTTTTTCATTAGGTACTGCACCACTATACGATCCATATGATGTAGTTGAGTCTGAAATTTGACAGAAATAACCCCAAAATGGTACATCGTGCCATTCTAAATCTTGATACATCATGGGTACAACACAAATTGGAAAATCTCCTGCAATACCACCTCCTATTTGAAAAAATCCTACTCCTTTGCCTGAAGAATTGTTTCTATACCAATCAGATAACCACACCATATATTCGATTCCACTTTTCATAGTTACGGCATTCATTTCATTCTTAATGACATAGGATGCAAAAATGTTACCCATAGTGCTGTCTTCCCATCCCGGAACAACAATTGGAATATTTTTTTGAGCTGCTGCTAACATCCAGCTGTCTTTGGGGTCTATCTCATAGTATTGTTCTAACTCTCCAGATAAAAGAATTTTATACATAAATTCATGAGGAAAATAACGCTCACCCTTTTCGTCTGCATTTTTCCAAACGCTATAAATATGTTTTTGTAGTCTTCTAAATGCCTCTTCTTCAGGAATACATGTATCAGTTACTCTATTGTAATGATTTTCTAATAAATCCCATTCTTCTTGAGGACTTAAATCTCTGTAATTAGGAACCCTTTTATAATGACTGTGAGCTACTAAATTCATAATATCTTCTTCAAGATTCGCACCCGTACAGCTAATAATATCAACCTTACCCATTCTAATCATTTCTGCAAGCGATTTACCTAACTCAGCAGTACTCATTGCCCCCGCTAAAGTAATCATCATTTTACCGCCTTCTAATAAGTGTGTTTCATACCCTTTTGCAGCATCAATCAAAGCAGCTGCATTAAAATGTTTATAATGTTTCTCAATAAAACTTGAAACTGGTCCTTTTGTCATTATTAATAGTTTTTAAATTGTGTTAGAAATCTTGAATCGTTATTGAAATATGTTCTTAAATCTTTTACATCAAATTGAAGCATTGCAATCCTTTCTACCCCCATACCAAATGCAAAACCGGTGTACTCATCTGAATCAATTCCATTCATCTTTAAAACATTAGGGTCAATCATACCACAACCCAGTATTTCCAGCCATCCTGAATGTTTACAAACATTACACCCTGAACCTTGACACAATTGACAACTGATATCCATTTCTGCACTAGGTTCTGTAAATGGGAAATAACTAGGTCTGAATCTGACTTGAATAGATTCACCAAACAATTGTTGAACAAAAATATAGAGTGTTTGCTTTAAGTCTTTAAAACTAACCTTTTTGTCTATGTAAATACCTTCAATTTGATGAAAAAAACAATTGGCTCTTGCTGAAACTGCCTCATTTCTATAAACCCTACCAGGCATGATAGCTCTAATTGGAGGGTTTTGCTTTTCCATTAGCCTTACTTGAACAGAAGATGTATGAGTTCTTAAAGCTATATCGTCATTGATAAAAAAAGTGTCCTGCATGTCTCTCGCAGGATGATTTTTAGGAAAATTTAAAGCAGAAAAATTGTGCCAATCATCCTCAATTTCAGGACCTTCATGTAAGACAAAGCCCAATTGTTTAAAAATAGTGACAATACTATTTTCAATGATAGCTAACGGATGTCTAGAGCCAGAAAAATCAGGTTCTGCTGGTAAACTATAATCAACTTTTTCTGATTGCTGATTCAAAGATTTACTACTCATTAATTCATTTGCTGCTTCCCATTTATTCTGAGCAAATTGTTTAACTGTATTGAGTAATTGACCAATTTCTTTTTTTTGAGAAGGATCTACTTCTCTAAACTGTGAAATTAATTCATTGATAATTCCCTTTTTACTCAAGTACTTTAACCTGAAATTTTCAAGTTCATCATTTGAATTAATAACTATACTTTTTATTTCCTCTACTAAATTCTGAAGTTTGTCTTTCATTTCTTTTTCTTCAACTTTTCAAAGGTAAGTAATTTAATTTCTCTCCCATTTCTTCATCTATCTACTTCAATAAATATTATATACTTATTTATTTATATAATGTATTTATTAATGTCATGTGAATTACGTTGATTTCTTATTTATTTTTTTGTTGACTTTATTTTACCAAGGTTTTATTTACATATACTTAACACATTAATTTATTGTTAATCATATATATATGTGTATAATCAACACTCAAATATTTATTTTTACCATTAAATTTGATGATAACTTCTTCTTATTTTTTTGTTGGTAAATCAAGTATAAAGTCCATACTTACAAACACTCATTCACATTTATTTTACCTTAAAAACTTACCTACATTTTTATACAGGTTAATTAACTATGATATCAACAATTTTGGGTATAAATAAATGAATCTTTTATTGTTTAGGTACAATATCATCAATGTTTATAGTTTGCTCTATTTCCCATAAAATACGTACACCTATTAATTCTTTTAGATAAAATACCGGTTCAGGTATGCTTTTTTTAATCCAATTCCCTTTATCCCATTTTTTATTTTTGTTGGTGTCTAGTACTATTTTTATTTTATACTCGCCAGGGTTACAGTATTTAATGCTAGATTCTGTATTTTTATCATTTAGAATACGGTATATTTCTTCTTCTTTATCATTATTTGTTACCAAGCTAATGATAACTGGAACTTGATTTAAGTTAATTATATTTAACTTAATTTCCCCGCTTTGGTTACTGGAATAAGTTTTAATTTCGGCTATTTTATTGCTGTTAAATTCCCCATCAAAGCTTAAAAATGCTGAATCCTTTACTTGTATTTTATAGAGTTTACCCTCTTCCTTTTTAAATACTACTGAAAATAGTATAGCAGATTCATCAATAATGTTATAGGCTAATTCAGTAGAGTCAACTAAAATTTTAATTCTATTTTTATCAATCTTTTTACAAGGAGTATTGAGATTAATTTTAACTGTATCATCAAATCTAATTATTGAAGAATAACTGAGAACAGGTTTTTTATTTTTTATTTTCTTAAAATTTAAAATTGTTACTGTATCTGATACTGTATTGTTTTTATTTACAATCATACTAACCACAGAATCATTAAATATTTCCTCTGTTGCATAAAAAAATGTATCTATTTCATTATTACCCTCTTTGAAGATTGTATTTGATTTAGCACCAATCTCGTTTATTTTTTTAATTGCAATTTTTTCAGGTTGATATATTGGTAATGCATAGGTATTGCTTCCAATTTTATTTGCATCTAATATTTTATTTTTAGCGTACAAATCTGGTTTATTTACTCTTAGAATAAGACTTTTATTAGTGGATATAGCTATTGGATCCTCTATAAAACCATAGTCTTCATTATTGTCAAATTTGCTATTCTTATTTAAGTCATTGTAGCAAAAAAGCTTAAAATATCTTTTGGGTAAATTATGAATATTGAAGTATCCAGAGTCGTTTGATAAGCTGTAAAATTTTGGGGTAGTTTTAAATGGAATTGAATCATTAAATCCTGAAGTATCATATAGTGCAACTGTATAATCCTTTAAATTTTTTGCATTAAATCCATCAATTACCCTACCCAATAAACTATCTTCATCAATATGACTACTTTTACTAAAAGAATAAGTATAGTTTTTTAATGGTAAGCCTTCGTGTATATCAGTTATGCTACCACTTAAGTTAATAGAATAAGTGCTATTTGAATCTAATTCTTTATTTTTAATTGATACAGTGAGTTGTTTTCCTTTATAATCAAGTGTAGGTTTTTCTTTTAAAGGTGGCGAAAAGATAATTTTATCAGGGTTTTTTAATTCTATGTATTCATTAAAATTAATTTTAATTTCATTGCTATTAAAGTTTACTGATTGATTGGGTGGAATTGTTTCTATGACTATAGGGTGTTCTTCATCTTTATTACCTCCTGTTGGGCTTACAATTTGTGCGCATGAAACCAATATTTGAATGCACAAAAGGAAAGCATATATTTTATTTTTTTGCATGGTGTTTGGCTATTACTAATATACTAGAATAGTTTTTTGTAAATAGAGCCACAAAATTTGAAATCATACCACTTATTCCGCCTAATACAAACCCAAGTAATTTATTTCCTTTATGATATTCACTTCTCATTGATATGTAGGGAGCGTCAAACCACATTGGTTTAATTTTTATAATTTCAAATCCTGCATTTTCTAATAATAATGAAATACTTTTTCTATTAAAGTGGTGTATATGTCTTGGAACATCATATCCATCCCAATATTTTCCATACGTTTTAGCATCTAAAGAATCAGAATTTGGTACCGCAATGAATAAAGTACCATCTATTGCCAATATGTTCTTTAAATCTTTCATTCTTTTATCAAGATCATATACATGTTCCAATACGTGCCATTGTGTAATTACATTTATTGAGTGTGGCTCATAGTCTCCCAATGATTCTTCCCCTTTAACCTCTAAATTGAACTTCCCTTTAACATATATTCTAGCCTCTTCAGAAATATCTATTCCTTCAGCATTAAAAGTATTGTCGTCTTTTACACCTTTTAAAAAGTAACCTAACCCACAACCTAGGTCTATAAGTTTTCCATTTTTGTTGTACTTTTTTATTGTACTTATTTTGCTCTTTATACTTATATTTCTAACTAAATCGTATAGCTTGTATGTAAAACCAAAACTGTTTTTTTCATTCCCCGAATGCGAGATATAGTTCGTAGACTGATAATACTTACTCACCTCATTAGCTAGGGGTCTAGGGCTTGTAAATTTATGTGAACATTTCTTGCAACCGTTCACCTCAAATAGTTCATTTGTTGCTACGTAATCTTTGCAGGTATGTACATAAATGATTTCTTTTCCGTCACAGATTGGACAGCTATTTAATTTTTCCAATTGTTTTATATTTTATCGACCCAAATGTACCATTAATATGGAAATATCTGAAGGGGATATTCCGCTTATTCTCGAAGCCTGCCCAAGTGTTTCGGGCTTATGTTTATTCAGTTTTTCTCTTGCTTCAATAGACAATGATTGAATGAGGCTGTAGTCTATTAATTGTCCAAGCCTTATATAGTCGAGCTTCTTCATTTTATTAGCTTGTTCAACCTCTTTTTCTAAGTACCCCTCATATTTAATTCTTATTTCCGTTTGCAGTAGTACCTCTTCATCAATTCCTGTTACTATTTTATCAATAGGTTCTACGTCAACAAGATCCATTATTCCAACTTGTGGTCTTGATACAATTTGGTCGATTTTATAATTTTGGGGAATCTCTGTGGTTCCCAACTCAACCAATTTCGGGTTGATATCTTTTGGCTTCACTGATATTTCCTTAAAAGATTGTATCAATTTTTCAGTTAGATCAATTTTCTTGTTTACCCTGTCTAATGCTTCATTACTTGCTAATCCTATCTGTACACCCTTTTCTGTTAGTCTAATATCTGCGTTATCTTGTCTCAATAATATTCTATATTCAGCCCTTGAGGTAAACATCCTATAAGGCTCATCCGTTCCTTTAGTAACCAAATCATCAATGAGTACACCTATATATGCTTCTTCTCTACCCAATACGAGAGCTTCTTGTTGATTAATTTTTAAGTGCGCATTAATTCCGGCCATTAATCCCTGACAAGCAGCCTCTTCGTAACCCGTTGTGCCGTTAATCTGACCAGCAAAATATAAATTTTCAATTAGATTTGTTTCTAATGACAACTTTAGTTGAGTTGGTGGGAAATAATCATACTCTATGGCATAACCTGGTCTAAACATTTTAGCGTGTTCAAATCCAGGTACTTGATTAAGTGCTTTTATTTGTATGTCTTCAGGCAAAGAAGTGCTAAATCCATTCACATATATTTCTACGGTACTCCACCCCTCTGGTTCTATAAATAGTTGGTGTCTGTTTCTCTCAGCAAATCTATTAATTTTATCTTCAATAGACGGACAATATCTGGGTCCTAGGCCACTTATTCTTCCTGCGTACATTGGAGATTTCTCAAAACCTTCTTTTAGTATATCGTGTACTGTGTCGTTAGTATATGTTATCCAACAATGTCTCTGATTAATAACGGGTTTTGTTTCTTCAGAGAATGAAAATTTACTGGGATTTAAATCACCCTCTTGAATCTCCATTTTAGTGTAATCCAAACTTCTCCCATCTATTCGGGGTGGTGTGCCTGTTTTCATCCTACCCGCCACAAAACCCATACCTACCAATTGTTCTGTAATGCCCCTTGAAGCACCCTCACCAACCCTGCCCCCACCAAAGTTTTTTTCACCTATATGTATTTTTCCATTCAAAAATGTACCACTCGTTACAACAACAACTTTTGAACGAAAACTAATTCCCAACGACACTTTTACCCCACAAGCCTTTCCTTTTTCTATGAGTATTTCGGTTACGTTGTCTTGCCAAAAGTCAACGTTTCGGTTCTTTTCGAGTAGCATTCTCCATTCATAACTAAAAACAAATCGATCATTTTGTGTTCTAGGGCTCCACATTGCTGCACCCTTTGATCGGTTCAACATTCTAAATTGAATGGTTGATTTATCACTCACAATCCCAGAACCACCACCAAGCGCATCTATTTCTCGAACTATTTGCCCTTTAGCTATCCCCCCCATTGCTGGGTTACAACTCATATGGGCAATTTTATTCATATCCATGGTAATCAACAACACCCTTGATCCCATCTTTCCAGCAGCATTTGCCGCTTCACAGCCCGCATGCCCCGCACCAACTACTATTAAGTCATATTCTTTATTCATACTATTTCACGTGGAACTTGGTAAATTTTCCATACAAATATATTGCTTTCTCTTCTTCTAGTCTCATTCGTTTTTGATCTTTGGCACTTTTGTCTTTGAAACCAATTAAATGCAATAGGCCGTGCGACAATACCCTAATTAACTCCACGTCTTGTGGTGTATTGTATTCTTTTGCGTTCGCTTTAACCCTATCCACACTAATAAGAATACTGCCATTTATTTTCACATCTTCTGATAAATCAAATGTAATAATGTCTGTATAGGTGTCATGGTTTAAATACTGAATATTAAATTTAAGTAACTCCTCGTCCGACATAAGTGTATATTCAACCTGATCAATTTCTCTATGGTGTTCGGCCGCAAGTTCTTTTAACCATTTAATTATGGTTTTTTTATTAATTCTTATAGACACATCCTCTTTGTGGATGAACACATTACCTAAGGATACTGATTGTTCCTTTAATTTCTTTTGTTTCATTAAACTGTGTTATCAATGCTTTAAATAAGTATACCCCTGCACCAAGCTCTACTCCATTATTACCCATACCTGTAAAATCATCACCACCTGAATGAAACACTTCCTCGCCCCACCTATTGTATACAGTTATTTTTTGAGGTACATTATCAATAATTCCGGGTCCATATACCCTTAGTCTATTGTTTGTCGATGTGGTGTTTATTGCGTTGGGCCAATATATACCCTCGTTGTTCATACCAATACAGATACCATTACTTTTTGACCTTTCTAAGCCCCCTTTTTCTAAGCCTTCAATATAGTAACAATTTATATTTACACCCTCAGCATCAAATTTCGTATAGAACGTATCTTTTGTTTGCCCACTTGCAATATAGTCCTGTTCTTTGGGCGTATAATCTCCAGAGAATGAGTATATTATGTACTTTTCAACCCCCCTGTTCCACGTGAAATACGGGTTCCACCTTAATAGGTTGTTGTCTAATGTTAAATAAATGTTTTTAGATTTTGCACTAGAGGTGGAGTCTGTTGGGCATTCTCCAAAACTAGTCACCATAAACTCATTGACACCATTAATTACCCCAACGTTTATGTTTGTGGGTATATTGATTTTTTTGCTATGAATTAGTTTTCCATTCAAATTAAAGATCAATAGGGTTGCATTTTCTGAGTTTAATTCTGTTGATATTGACAGGGTACTTTCACCGGTAATCGGGTTTGTTGTAACGTAGTTAATTTTTGGGGTTGGATGTAAATTGCGATATATTGGTGTGCTTTCAAAAATATTCGAGCTTGAAGAAATTTGTGGTGAAGTTGATTTTATAGTTCTGATAAAGTATTTACATGGTGTAAGCGTGTTGTTACATTTTGTAATAAATTTAGTGGTATCAAATGGAACTTGACCTATCAATATAAATGAATCATTCCTGAGCTCATATATTTCATTTTTTAAAGCAGTTCCCCAACCCATGTAATTCTCCCAGTTTAGAACAGATTCTCTTTTGCAGGTGTCGGTAGCTCCTCTTAAAAATATTGTACTGTGAGGCAATCCCGTTGCCGGCCTGTTTCCACAACTGTCTACAGCAGTTATCTGATAAGTTAGTTTGCTTAAAGAGGGGTTTCTGTTGCCAATATCTTGGTAATTACTTTTAATAGTAGAACCTATCATGTAACCCGTGCCTATATTAGGTGTGTAATAAACTTCATATTTGAAGATATCGTTTTCTAATCCCCTCCTCCAACCCAAAAGAATACTGTTGTTTTTTACATCTACAGATACCGAATCTAATTCAGTTTTTGATGGATTAAAATTATCAACTTTCACAGTTTTAGAAATAAAAGTTTTATCATTAGACCCACAATTTAACGTAGCTTCTATATAATATTCCCAAGTACTTGATGCCAACAAGCCATGAACAGCTTCGAAATTAGTTGGATTAATACCAGAAGCTACAACTTCAAATGGGCTTGCCAATGAACCGTCTCTACCCCAAATAGTAAGTGTGCCAACAATTTTACAACTATCTTGCTTAAACGACCAGTATATTGTGTTGTTTTTGTTATTAATAGAGTCTTGACATACCCGTCTAATATAGATAGTTTCTTGTGCTTTTAGTGTAGTAATTGCACACAATGTACAACCCAAAATTAACAAGAAATTATGATACCACAACTTCAATAATATGTTCATTTGACAGGTGTTTTGCTGCAACTTTTGACAACGAATCTGAACTTACTGCGTAAATTTCATCAATATATTTTACCATGTAATCAGCATTTAATCCAAAATCTATATGTGTTTTCATTCTGGATGACATAGAAAGTGGGTTGTCTAAACTTTTGAGAATTGCACCACATAAATAATTTCTAGCAACCTCAATCTCCTTAGCTGATATGGCTTTATCAGAAATTTTTTGTAGTTCTTTGTATATTTCTGTAACGGCTAGTGTTTTGTTTTTATTATTCACTTCCGCTTCTATACTCCAAATGTTTAATATTTGCCCGGGTTCATAATATGAATGTATGCCATACGTAAGACCCAAATCTTCTCTAATTTTTTTCATTAATCTTGAACCAAAAAAGCCCCCAAAAATTAGGTTAAGTAATTGGAAATCAGTATAATGTGCGTCTTTTCTGTTGGGGCCTATTTTACCAATTTTAAGGCTTGCTTGGGATTTATTTGGTGCCTCTATTTGGTGTTTACCAAAAATCTGATTGGGAAGTTGTTTATTGTTGTTATTAACCTTGAATTGTTCTAAAGAGGATGAATCTATGAGACTTTGAATTTTTAGTATTGTTTGAGGGTTAAATTTACCCGTTAAAATCGCATATTTAAACCCAGTAAGGTAGTTTGCCTTATAAAAGTCTAAAAGTTCATTACGTTCAATCTTATTAGTGTTTTCGACACTGTTTTTTTTACCTAAAGGATGGTCTTTTCCATAAATCAATTCATTAAAAGATGTTCTACAGATGTATTCATTCTTTTTATTGTTAATTTTAATCCGTTCAACAGCATTTCTTTTTAAAACACTAATTTCTTTTTCGGGGAATATAGATTCTGTAAGCGCTTCAATGAAAAGTGGTAAAGCCCCGTCTAAGTATTTTTCAAGACAATATAGAGTAGCAACTGCGTCATCATTGAATGTTTTAACTTGAAAATGAGCCCCCCAATAATCAAGTTCATCAATCAAGGATTTTCCCGTTCTGGTTTTAGTGCCCTCATTCATCATTGAAGCGGTAAATGAAGCCACAGAAGTGTTTTGTTCGCTTGACTTACCAGCATCAAAAACAAGTTCAAGTTTGATTACTGGTTCTGTGCCACCCGAGAGAAAATAAAGCGGTGAGCCACAAGCTAAATCGGTATGCTCAAAATAGTTAAAATTAAGCGATTTAATTTTTTCAATTATTGGCTGTATCTCTCTATTTAGACCCATCTTTTTTGATTTTATAGCTCAAAATAGAGCAGTTAGACTCTTTAAAAACCTTTTTTGATTCCTTAACAATATCGTCGGTGTGAATAGCGAGGTAGTTATCGATCTCTTTGTTCACTAAATCAACATCGCCAAGGTATTCTGCATAAGCAAGTTTCATTGCCCTATTCAGTGGGTTGATATCTCCAAATCGTATGGATGTTTCGTTTTTGTGTTGCGCTCTTTTTAAATCATTTTCGTCAATGTTTTTGCTTTTTACCTGGTTCAGCACTATCCAAATTGCCTCTTCAGCCATTTCAAATGTGGTATTGGGAAGCATTCTGCCCTCAACAATAAATAGACCCGGTTCTGCATCGGCAGTAATGTAAGCGTCAATTTCTGAAAACAGGTTTTTTTTCTTAATCAATTCTTGGTATAAAATTGAACCCTTTCCACTACCCATTATGTCCGAAAGTAAATCCATTGCATAGAAATTTTTACTTTGTCTTTGGTCCATATGAAAACTCATAACAATCAAGTTAGCGGGTACATCTGCAAGTACAGTTTTGCGCCTTAATTTTCGTTGAACTGGTTCTTGTGGCAGAGGATTTGATAAGATATTTTGTGATGGAATAGGTAGAAACCACTTGTTACAAAGTTCTTTAGTTTTTTCTAGATTGATATTACCCGCAACCACTAAAATACAATTATTTGGCGCATAATTTTGCTTAAAAAAATCATTGACATCTGTCTGGTTTGCATTTTTAATATGGGCAATCGCTTTACCAATTGTTGGCCATTTATAGGGATGTTTTTTATATGCAAGTGGCAATAGTTTTAACCAGATGTCTCCATATGGCTGATTCAAATACCTTTCTTTGAATTCTTCAATGACTACCCCCTTTTGAACCTTTAAGCTTTTAGGGTTTATGGCTAAACCAAGCATGCGGTCACTCTCAAGCCAAAAACCAGTTTCTAAATTGTTGGCGGGCAAACTCAAATAATAGTTTGTAATGTCATTTGATGTAAATGCATTGTTTTCTCCCCCAGCAAGCTGAAGAGGTTCGTCATAATTTGGAATATGAATAGAGCCCCCAAACATCAAGTGTTCGAATAGGTGTGCGAAACCGGTTTTATTGGCTTCTTCGTTTTTGGAACCTACTTTATAAAGTAAATTCAAAACGCACAACTCTGTAGCTTTGTCTTCGTGGTGAATAACAGTAAGCCCGTTACCAAGTGAAAATTTTGTAAATTCTATCAAATTTTGGATGTTAAACTACAAAGTTAACCCCTAACAGATACAATAGATTGGGTAGAGTTCACAACATTTCATCAGAATATGTGAATTGTACTAAATACATTGCGCAGTTTTAAACTTCGTTTTCCCACTTAGCTATTACATAAGTAGCAAGACAGTTGCCCACCACATTTATAGTGGTTCTTCCCATGTCCATTAATGCATCTACGGCTAAAATTGCAAATGCTTTTTGCGGGTCTAGCCCCAAAGTTGAAACGGTTCCTACCAAAATTAAAAACGATGCACCCCTTACACCAGCAACCCCCTTGCTTGTTAGCATTAGCAACAAACACATTTGAATTTGTTCGGCCAAACTTAACTCTAGTCCACTTGCCTGAGCAATAAATACAGATGCGAGAGACAAATAAAGTGTTGTACCATCTAAATTGAAGCTGTACCCCGTTGGTAAAACAAAAGCTACAATTTTTCTGGGTATTCCCATTTTCTCAAGGTTTTCCATGGCTTTAGGAAGTGCTGCTTCTGAACTTGCAGTTGCAAATGCAATTGAAACGGGTTCTGAAATTGCTTGAAAAAATTTTGTGAGAGGAAGCTTTACCAACAATGAAACAGGTAAAAAAACCAAAACCACCAATGCAACAAGTGCTAAATAGAGCGTCCCTACTAATTTTAAAAGTGGACCAATTACAGCAATACCCATATTTGATACAGCATACGCCATGGCTCCAAAAACAGCAAGCGGTGCCAACCACATTACAATGTTTGTAAATTTAAACATGGCCTCTCCTAGGCTTTCCATGAAAGCAAGAAAGGGTTTCTTTTTTTCATCACCTTGAACCATTGCAAGCCCCATGCCCAATAAAATACTAAAAATAACCACTTGAAGTACCTGGTTATCTGCAATTGATTTTGCAATATTTTCTGGAAAAGCCTCAAGTATAAAGTTGTGGGTTTGCTTTTGTTCAATAATTTTTTCTGCTTTTGAAATTTGATCTGTTTCTGGAACCAAGCTAGTCCCTCTTCCTGCGCCAGTTAAGTTAATTGCTATCAGGCCAATTACCAAAGCCAGTGTTGTAACCAATTCAAAATAGATGATTGATTTTATTCCCATTCTTCCAACTTGTTTGAGGTTTGCGTGGCCCGCAATTCCTACTACTAAAGTTGAAAGTAATAATGGCGCAATGATACTTTTGATTAGGCGCAAAAAAACATCACTTAATATTTTGGTGCTTTTACACCAGCCAACCAAATCTATTCCTGTTATTTCTCCTAATTGACTTGCACCCGATCCCAGTAACAACCCCAATGCCATACCCAGTAAAATAAACCAGGTTAAACTTTTTTTAACAAATGCATGATAACCTAAAAGTGTTAACAAAAGCAGGTCAACACAAAATGTAAAAAGAAACGCAGTAGTATATAAATGCAAAAAAGCAGAAATAGATAAAAGGATGGTTCCTGTAATTGCAATAAAATTTTTTTTCATGCCTTTTGGTTTGTTCAAACATAAGAACCAGGTAGCATTTTGCGAAGTAATCCCTAAAAAAAATCAATTTGATTAAACCAATTAAAAGAATCAGTATCTTAGTAAGAAATTCTATTATTATGAAATTCACTCAAATTATTTTTCTAATTATGCTAGTGCTGACAATTGGATCGTGTAAAAAACAAACCACAGAGGATAACGATTGGACCAGCATGCAAGATCAAAACACAGCAGACATGAACAGCGATTTGGTTTTAAAAGAGATAGAGGGTGCTGCTAATGGTTCGGACCTGGGGAAATCAAGCTTCCCAATTGTAGTTTTAGATACGGTGGCTAACACAAAAACGATGACAATTGACTACGGAACTGCAAACTATTTGTGTGGTGATGGCCATTACAGAAGGGGCAAAATTATTGTTAGTTGGACTGGAAAATACAGAGAGGTGGGTTCGGTTAAAGCCATCTCGTTTGATACATTTTTTCAAAACGACAACAAAATAGAAGGCTCAAAAACGATTACCAATATTGGAGTAAACGATGTCAATCAGCTGGCATTTAATGTAGTTTCTATCATTAAAATTACCAACCCATCTGGTGAAAGTATCAATTGGACTTCAACTAGAACCAGAACCTGGATTCAGGGGGTACAAACCAAAAGTAATTTAGATGATGTTTATTCAATTACTGGTAGTACAACCGGAAAAAACAGAAAAGGTAAAAATTACACATCAACCATTACCACCCCTCTTCGTGTAGAGATAGCTTGTCAATGGAGAATTGTTTCGGGAACAATTGAATTGATAAGAGAGGGTGGTTCACCTAAAACCATTGATTTTGGATCTGGTGCGTGCGATGCCTCTTTTACCGTTTCTTCTAATGGTAAAACTTATACAGTGGTGAGACGTAAATAACGTATCCAACACATTCATTTTCAAATCCAACCAGAGCAAACTAGTGTTTTGGTTGGATTTTTTATTTTTACAAGGTTCTGTATTAAAATCATATCTTTGCGGGTCAAAATATGAAAAGAGAAGCTAAAGGTTCTGGTAAAAGAACCGTAAATAAATCGGGTGATAAACCTGCATTTGCAAAAAAGGGAAGACCTTCTGCATCGGGAAGGGGGTTTACAAAAAAATCAGAAATGAAGGGTTGGAATAAAAAATCAGATGATAAACCCGTAGATTATAGATTTGCTAAACCAGGAAGTAAGGGCAAAGACATAGACTTTTCTAAGAAAAGAACAGGTAGGACGCCGGTTAAAACCTATGACAAAGATGGCATCCAAACAGAAAAACCTAAGTTTGAAAGAAGACCAGGTGTTAGGGGTAAGGACGAAAATTTTTCTAAAAAAAGAACAGGAAGGACCCCAGCAAAATTTTACGACAAAGAAGGTGCATCATCTGAAAAATCTGCATTTGACAAAAGACCAAGTAGCAGAGGAAAAGAGATAGATTTTTCTAAGAAAAGAACAGGAAGGCCCCCAGCAAAATTTTATGATAAAGAAGGCGTATCATCTGAAAAACCTGCATTTGACAAAAGCAGAAAACCGGTTTTTGACAAAGAAACAAGTTACGCGCCGGGTACAAAAAGTACAAGACCCAGAACCAATTCAAGAGGTTACAATGCAACTGAATCAATTTCTTCTGAACGTGGAAATTATTCGGCTAAACCCGAAAGAACCAAGCCATTTAATAAGTTTAGCAGAATAGCTGCTTCAAAATCTGATGACATTCCTGTAAAACAAAAAAAGCACACAGCAGAGTCTGATTTAGTGGGTGGCTCAGGAATCCGCTTAAATAGATACATTTCAAATGCTGGAATTTGCAGCAGAAGAGAAGCAGACGAACTGATCAACGCTGGTCTTGTGAGTGTGAATGACAATATTGTTACAACCCTTGGAACCAAAGTTATACATGGAGATGTGGTTAAGTTCAACGGTTCTAAACTTTCAGTTGAAGAGCGGGTTTATGTTTTATTAAACAAACCCAAAGATACTATTACCACCTTTGATGATCCAGAAGGAAGAAACACAGTAATGGAGTTGTTTGAGGGTAAAATGAAAGAGCGCATATTTCCGGTAGGCAGATTAGATAGAAACACAACTGGTGTTTTATTACTGACCAATGATGGTGAGCTTGCCCAACGTTTAATGCACCCCAAATACGAGGTTTTTAAAGTGTATCGTGCTACACTTGATAAACCATTCAAACCAACTGACATGTGGACTCTTTCTAATGGAATTGTATTAGAAGATGGGCCTATAAAGCCCGATGCAATAGCCATGTCAGACCCAAAAGATAAAAAAGTTGTAGGCGTTGAAATTCACAGTGGAAAGAACAGAATTATTCATAGAATGTTTGAACACTTAGAATACAAGGTAGATAGGCTTGATAGGGTTTTGTATGCAGACCTTGAAAAGGGCAAGTTAAAACGTGGCGAGTGGAGACATTTAACCGAAAAAGAAGTTAAGTCTTTGAAACGCCTTTTAAAAATGAAATAATTAAACCCATTTGGTGTTTTAAAATAGATTTATTAACTAAATTTGTAACCTAATAGTTCACACAATGAATACTACTTTTTTATTTTTAGGCAACCTAGGTGGTGGAGAATGGATACTTATTTTGTTGGCGTTGGTATTCCTTTTTGGGGGTAAAAAAATCCCTGAATTGATGAGAGGAATTGGTCAAGGAGTTCGTGAATTCAATGATGCCAAAAAGAACGTAAAAGACCAAATAGAAGAGGGGATGAAAACAAAAGACACCGAAAAGAAATAAAGAATTTTCTAAATTCTCCTAAATTGAAGCAATACAAATCCCTTAAGGATATACAAGCAGATTTAAGTACCGGATTAATGACACTTCCGGAATTGGTTTCAATGTACTTGAATAACATTGAAACCAATAATACCAAACTCAACGCACTCATAGAGGTGTATGGAGAAGAAGCAATAGAACGGGCTCACCATATCCAATCAAAATACAACAAAGGTGAAGCTGGTAAACTGGCTGGAATGGTTGTGTCTATTAAAGACAATATTTGTTTCAAAGGACACCAATCAAGCGCCTCTTCATTAATTTTACAAGGTTTTGAGTCGTTGTTTTCTGCAACTGCCATTGAGCGAATTTTAGCTGAAGATGCAATCATTATTGGTAGGAGCAATTGCGATGAATTTGCAATGGGTGCATCCAATGAAACATCGACCTATGGACCAGTGCTTAATGCCATAAACACGCTCAAAGTTTCAGGCGGATCTTCAGGTGGTGCAGCGGTTTCTGTTCAGGCCAATATGTGTTTGGCTGCACTAGGAAGCGATACAGGTGGTTCAGTTAGACAGCCTGCATCTTTTTGTGGTTTGGTTGGTTATAAGCCAACATATGGTGCGGTTTCAAGGTGGGGACTAATCGCATACGCATCCTCTTTTGACATCATTGGACCAATAACTCATTCAGTTGTTGATACTACAACTATCATGAAAGTGATTTCTGGTCCAGATAATCATGACGCCACTGCATTAAACAAAAAAGTTGTAAACGACGCTACAGAAATAAGTGCTAAAAAATTCAAATTAGCGTATTTTAAAGAAGCAATAATGTCTGAGGGCATAGAGCCTGCCGTTAAAAAACAAACGCTTGCATTTATAGATAAACTCAAACAAATGGGTCATGAGGTTAGAGAAGTGAGTTTTCCATATTTAGATGTGTTGGTTCCTGTTTATTATACTTTAACAACCGCTGAAGCCTCATCAAATCTAAGCAGGTTTGCAGGTATGCACTATGGAAAAAGAAGCAACCAGGCGAAAGACCTTGAAACCACTGTTAAACACTCTAGAACAGAAGGTTTTGGTGCGGAAGTAAAAAGAAGAATCATGACTGGTACTTTTGTTTTGTCATCGGGTTATTACGATGCTTATTATAGTAAAGCTCAGAAAGTAAGAAGACTGGTAA
>CANHRW010000017.1 GCA_947462865.1 Bacteroidota bacterium
GCCCTTTTAAACGCAATCCATACAAAATATCTGTTTTTCCACTTCCAGTATAACCACCCAACACTTTTATTGGAAATTCCATTTTAAAGCCTTCTTGAACAAAATTTCTATATGCTTTGTATCCTCCTGTGATAACAGTAACATCAAAGCCAGCAGATAACAATAAATTGCCCAATATTTGACTGCGTAGCCCTCCTCTCCAACAATGAACTATGAGCTTGTTTTTACCAAATGCCATATGGGCATTTTTAATCATTTTAGCAAATTTTGGTGCTACCAGTTCATAGCCCAATACCACTGCCTCAAAATTTCCTTTTGTTTTGTAACAAGTTCCAACCAAAATGCGCTCCTGGTTATTGAGTAACGGGAAAGAAACGGCACCTGGAATATGACCCTGTAAAAACTCAGCTTCGCTTCTGGCATCTAATAAACAGACATGTTCATTCCTTTGACTATATGTTTTAATATCAATTTGATGAAGCGTTCTCATGATTAATTTAGGATACTAAAAAAAAATGTTGAAATTTGCAGACAAATTATGGAAGAAAAAGTACTCATCATTGATTTCGGTTCTCAATATACGCAACTTATTGCTAGAAGATTAAGAGAATTGAACGTATATTCTGAAATTCATCCTTGCACAAACTTACCATCTCTGGACCAACAAACCAAAGCTGTTATTTTAAGCGGTAGTCCATACAGTGTAAGTGATGGGCTTTTACCAGCCATAGACTTAAGTATGTATAGGGGTAAATTGCCACTTTTAGGAGTTTGTTATGGAGCCCAATATTTGGCACATGCCAATGGTGGGTTTGTAGTACCCTCAAAAATTAGAGAATACGGAAGAGCCAATTTAAGTATGGTAAATGATACCGTATTGTTTGAAGGTATCACATTAAATTCCCAAGTTTGGATGAGCCATGGAGATACCATCAAAGAAATTCCACAAGGTTTTGAAACCATTGCGAGTACCAGTTCAGTTGAAAATGCTGCATTTAAAATCAAAGGTGAAGCAACTTATGGCATTCAATTTCACCCAGAGGTAACACACAGTTCAGATGGCAAAAAATTGTTATTTAATTTCATCAGTAAAATTGCAGGTTTAAAACAAAACTGGAACCCTGATCATTTTATAGCATCCGCGACCCAAGAAATTAAAGATAAAATAGGTACTGACAAAGTAATCATTGGATTGTCTGGAGGAGTTGATTCTTCAGTAGCAGCCATCTTACTCAAAAAGGCCATAGATAAACAATTGATGGGTATTTTTATTGACAATGGTTTACTCAGAAAAGATGAGTTTGAACAAGTGTTAGAGGCATATAAAGAAATGGGCTTGCATGTTATTGGGGTAGATGCCAAAGATCGTTTCTTAAATGAACTCAAAGGAATCAGTGATCCTGAACAAAAAAGAAAAACAATTGGTAGGGTTTTTATAGAAGTTTTTGAAGAAGAGGCCAATAAATTGGAAGGTATAAAATGGTTGGCACAAGGCACCATTTACCCTGATGTGATAGAGAGCGTTAGCGTAAAAGGACCTTCAGCTACCATTAAATCTCACCACAATGTAGGGGGCTTGCCTGAAAAAATGCAACTCAAAATTGTTGAACCACTCAGAATGTTATTCAAAGACGAAGTACGAAATGTTGGACATGCTTTGGGTATTGATGACATTATTTTAAACAGACATCCATTCCCAGGACCAGGTTTGGCCATTCGTATTTTGGGAGATGTGAATATTGAAAAAGTGCAAATTCTACAAGAAGCAGATGCCATTTTTATCAGCGAACTCAAAGCCAAAAACTTATACCCTCAAGTTTGGCAAGCAGGAGCCATTTTTTTACCAGTTCAATCTGTTGGAGTTATGGGTGATGAAAGAACTTACGAGCATGTCATTTGCTTAAGAGCAGTTACTTCCGTTGATGGTATGACTGCAGACTTTTGTCATTTACCTCATGACTTTTTGAGTTTAGTAGCCAACCGCATTATCAATGAAGTAAAAGGAATAAACCGAGTAGTCTATGATATCAGCTCTAAACCGCCTGCAACCATTGAATGGGAATAAAATCATCCTATTTTTTTGCTTATTGATCCAATTCAATGGACTAATAGCACAAAATAGTACCTATACAAAGGACACGCTTCAATTGGCTGTACTGATGCCCTTTTGTAGCAAAGAAATATTGGTAGATGAACTCAGCCCTAAATCTGCCTTGGGCAACGCTTGTCGTTCTTATTTTGAAGGTTTTAAATTGGGCCTAGATAGTATGTCTAAAAACGGTATTCATTTAACTGTTCATGTATTTGATACCAAAAATGACACTAACTACTTTAAGCAGTTACTCAAAAAAAGTGAGGTTTTAAACGCCAATTTGATCATTGGCCCTGTGGTAGCAGCAGGTCAACAACTTATGAAAACCTTTAGCAATGAGGCACATATTTATCATGTCAGCCCATTGTTAACATTAACCAAATCTAAAATTGAAGACCCTTTTTTAGTTTGTATGAACCCAGACTTGGAATCTTATGCCGATATTTTCTTGAAACAATTATACCTCGCAGGAAATACTGACATTAATTTAGTGGTATATTCAGGAAAAGGTAAAAACGATAAAATCATTTCAAACAGACTCAATAAAATCAAATCAGAATACCCTGGTTTCAGTATTCAATGTTTAGATATAGCTAAAAATAGCAATTACAAGAACTACTATAACCTCAATAAAACCAATTTGGTTTGGATTGATTCTGAAAATGAATTTCAAGTTAATAGCACCTTAAAACTTTTGGCAGATACCAATCAATTTATAGATGTCCATGTGATTGGGAATAAAAAATGGTTAGAATACAACGCCATCAACTACCCTTTGTGGAAGCATCTAGATGTAACCTTATTGAGCCCTTACTTTTTAGCTTTAGATACAAAAATTACAACTAATTGCATAGAATTGTACAAGGAAATTTATAACAAAGAACCCGATGAATACGCGATTTCAGGTTATGACCAGGCACTTTTACTCATAGACAATTTAGCTAACAACAATGGCGTATTTAATCCAACAAAGAAGCAAAACAATACTGTTTTGGTTGGTTCAGAGTATTTAATAGGACCAAAACCCAATAACAAGGGTTATCAGAATAACTATTTAAATCAATGCAAATTTGACGATGCATTCAATTGGATAAATGCTTCAAAAACATCTAAATAATTGCTCTAAAAAGCAAAAACAATAATCCAGACAAAACAATACTTACAGGCAAAGTTAGTACCCATGCCAATGCGATCATTTTAATGGTTTTAGGTTGGAGGTTTTTAACGCCTTTACTGGCAACCATACTTCCTGCAATACCTGAAGAAAGAACATGTGTTGTACTTACTGGTAACCCAAGCCAAGTAGAAAAACCTATTGTTGATGCAGCAACCAATTCAGCACTTGCACCTTGGGCATACGAAAGGTGTTGTTTCCCAATTTTTTCACCAATGGTTGTAACAATTCGTTTCCATCCAACTAGGGTACCAAAACCTAAACTCAGTGAAACCATTAAAATAACCCAATTAGGTGCATACTCTGTAATTGATTTAATTTTAGTAGTATGTTTTAACAATTCCTCTTTTTGACTGATACTTAAATTGAGATTTTTGCTCTTTACCAATGTTTGTACCCCTTGTCCTATTTTAACCAAATCAGACCTAACTTCAAATTTTTGGGCATTGGTCATTTGATCAAAGGTTTGAATGGATTGAATGTTCATTTCAAATTGTGCCAATTCACTTTTTATTTTATTTAATTCCAGTTGTTCCGTATCTAGTAGTTCTGTAGTATCAATTTTTGAAACTATGGTATTGAAATGGGTAATGTGTTCTTTTAATTCTGTTGGTTTTCTGTCAAGATCTAGTGTAAAATATCCAGGAACGATTGAAATTAAAATCAGCATGACAAGCCCCACTCCCTTTTGTCCATCGTTTGAACCGTGAGAAAAGCTAACTCCAGTGCAAGTGAGTAATAAAATTAAACGAATCCAAAATGGTGGAGGATTGTTTGAGTTTGGTGACTTAAAAATAAATTTTGCTTTGATGCTCTGCCTCATGATAAACATGAGTAAAATGGCTAAACTAAATCCAAGCAATGGAGATAACAACAAACTCAAACCTATTTCTTTGGTTTTGGCCCAATTGATAAATGTTTGTGCACTTTGGTCTACAAATAATGTGTAGGCCATACCTACGCCCAAAATTGATCCAATTAAAGTATGTGAACTTGAACTAGGTATACCTGCCATCCAAGTTGCAAAATTCCAAATGATGGCTGTTAATAAGAGTGCTGAAATTAAAGCTATATTTTGGTAAATGTCCGCGTTTAAAAGCAATTCTAATGGCAATAAATGAGTGATACCCATTGCCACAGCAATGCCCCCTGCAAACACACCTATCGCGTTCCATATACCACTCCATACAACAGCAAATTCTGGCTTTAACGAATTGGTGTAAATAACTGTTGCCACAGCATTTGCAGTATCATGAAATCCATTGATAAATTCAAATACAACAGCTGCCAATAGGCAGGTAATCAGAATGATTGCTAAATGTGTTTCTAATCCAAACATAACCCTTTGTTGCGACAATTATAAGATTCAAACTTTACAAGTCAAGGTTAATTTTTTGTCAGTAAATAATTAGCTGCTGTATTTGAGTATAAAAAATAGCAATCAAAAAAATAAAATTATATTACTTTCGCTCTACTTAACTAACAATTTAAATATGAAAAAACTGATTGCTTATCTGCTTGTTATTAGCATGTTTGCAGGGAATTTTGCAAAAGCTGATGAAGGCATGTGGATTCCTTCTCTTTTAAAAAATTACAATTATGAGCAAATGAAAGCCAAAGGGCTTAAACTAACTGCTGAACAATTGTACGATGTCAATCACAACTCGTTAAAAGATGCCATTGTTTGGTTCAATGGTGGCTGTACAGGAGAAATTATTTCAGGTGAAGGTTTGGTTTTAACCAATCACCATTGTGGTTACGATGCCATTGCATCTTTATCTTCTAAAGAAGACAACATTTTAGACAATGGTTTTTGGGCTAAAAATAAAGGTGAAGAAAGAGCCAAACCTGGTATGTGGGTCTCAATTGTTCAACGCATAGACGATGTAAGCGACAGAATTCTTCCATTATTAGCCGGAGTTGAAGAAAAAAACAGACCCGATTCTTTGCAAAAAATATACAAACAAATTATTGCAGAAACTACCAAAGGCACACACTACGAGGCACAAATCAGAGAAATGTTCAAAGGCAATGCATACTATTTATTTGTTTTTGAAAAATTCACAGACATCCGTTTGGTAGGAACACCTCCACAATCGGTAGGTAAGTTTGGTGGCGACCCAGACAACTGGATGTGGCCAAGACATACTGGAGATTTTAGCATGTTCAGAATTTATGCAGGTAAAGACAATAAGCCAGCCGCCTACGCCACTAGCAATGTGCCTTACAAACCTAAACATCACCTACCAGTTAGTATGAAAGGTATTAAGCCCGGAGATTATGCCATGATTATGGGTTTTCCAGGAAGAACCAATAGGTATGAATTTTCAAAAGGCATTGAATTGGCCATTGAAAAAGTAAATCCAACCATTGTAAAATTAAGAGCAATCAGGTTACAAGCTTGGAAAGAAGTAATGGATAAAAGTGTGAGCGACCGATTATTGCTTTCTGCTGATTACGCAAGTATTGCAAACTATTGGAAATACTTCATTGGCCAAACAGAACAATTAAAGAGACTAAATGTAGTCACTTATAAAAAGAATTTAGAACTTGATTTCTACAAGTTTGCCCTTCTAAATAAAGAATACGCCAACGTATTGCCCAATATAGAAAAAGCTTATAACGCATACAAACCTTATGCCCTTCAAAGAACTTATTTGAGTGAAGGCATACTTGGTGTTACTGCTAATGCAGCTGCAAGTTCTTTTTACCCATATGTTAAAGCATCAAAAGAAAATAAAGACAAATTACAAATTGAAAAAGCCTTGAAATCAGCCATAGCATCAACTGAAGAAACTTATAGTTCTTTCTTTGCAAGTGCTGATGAAAAGATAATGGCTCAAATTCTAGAACAATACTACAATGACATACCAGAAGATCAACACCCTTCTTTTATGAATAAAATTATGCGTTCTAAAGGCAATACAACATTAGAAAAATGTCAAAATTTTGCACAGAAATTGTATGCTAAGAGCATTTTTGGTTCAAAAGAAAAAATGGCTGATTTCTGCAAAAATCCATCCTACAAAAAATTAATTGCAGATCCGTGCTTTGAAATGGTTGAAGCATTTTATGACAACTATTTGAACAATTACAAACCAAAAGTTGATGCTTTTGTTGCTGCCATTGCACCTGAAAGTAGAGCCTACGTTAAAGGTTTGCAATTGTTATATCCAAATAAAACATTTTATCCAGATGCCAATTCATCTTTGCGTTTAACTTACGGAACAGTTCAAGCTTACGATCCA
Organism: Bacteroidota bacterium; assembly: GCA_947462865.1. GTDB lineage: Bacteria > Bacteroidota > Bacteroidia > UKL13-3 > UKL13-3 > CAISCU01. Next base: position 6,515 of record CANHRW010000017.1, read on the forward strand.
AAAGATGCTGTACATTATGACTATTATACTACATTGGATGGTGTCATTGAAAAATACGACCCAACAAACTTTGAATTCCAAGTGCCTCAAAAATTATTGACTTTGCATAAGTTCAAAGACTATGGTGATTACAAAATGGACAATGGTCAAATGCCAGTTGCCTTTATTACCAATAATGACATTACTGGTGGTAATAGTGGAAGCCCGGTGATTGATGGAGAAGGTAACTTAATTGGATTGGCTTTTGATGGCAATTGGGAAGCCATGAGCGGGGACATTGTTTTTGATGAAAAATTCAAAAGAACCATTAACGTTGACATCCGTTATGTATTGTTTTTAATTGATAAATTAGGTGAGGCCAAGCATATAGTAGATGAAATGACTTTGGTGAAAACTAAATAATGCTAAAATAACTTCAATAAAAGTCGCTCCGGCGACTTTTATTTTTTAATACCATTTCTATGAATAAAGTTTGTATCTATCTCTTTATCTTATTCAGTGTTGCATGTACACAAAACAAAAGGGAGCAATTGCCTCAAAACGGTTATTTTGGAGAAATTTTTTCTACTGAATCTTGTATTGAAACAAGCCATATTAAGCCAAACATGGTCAAAACAGACAGCATTGAAATAATTGTTTGTGGCCAAATCGGAAAATATTGTAAAGGAGAGGGCTGTTGGTTGAGCATAGAAAATCCAAATGGCAAACCCATTTTAATAGAAAATAAAAACAAAAGCTTCATTGTTCCATTTAACATAGACCATAAATTTGTACAAGCTAAAGGATTGCTTCAGTTCATGGAACCCAATGCCAACTATAGTTACAAACTAATCGCTACTGGGGTAAAGATTCAATAAGCGAACCTTTAAATTGTGCTTTATTTGCGTAGGCCATTACCAGTTCAATACTGGTATCAGATGGACTCTCACTCACAATATTTAGGCAAGAAATTTCTTGAATTAAACAATTGTATTGTTCCAATAATTGCGGCTGTTTCAACAACTCAATTGCCAAGTCAGTTGTAAATGCTTGGTCTAGTTCCCCGTAATAATACAATAAAAGGTCGTTCGTAGTGTAATTTTTTGTCATACGCATTTGTTACCATACACTAACGAAACATCTTTGCTTTTTATTATACAACTGTCTTAATTGATCGGTACTTTACTTTCGGCCAGTTGTTTTCTAATATTTGCCAAAGCATACCTCATTCTTCCTAGGGCTGTGTTAACACTTACACCAGTATGCTCGGCAATTTCTTTGAAACTTAAATTGGCCCAATGCCTTAAAATGACTACCTGCTTTTGCTCTTCTGGCAAATTGAGCACCAATTGTTTAATTTGCTGTTCTGTTTGGTATTGTATGATTTTGTCTTCTTTGTTTTGTGATTCAGCAATAACTAAATAAGAAAACAAATCATTTCCTTGGCTATCGGTAATGGTTACATCTTTATTGATTTTTCTTAAATAATCAATGGTCAGGTTTTTGGCAACTCGAACAGCCCAACCTACAAATTTACCTTCCTCATTGTAATTTCCATTTCTAAGCGTATGGATGATTTTAATGAGACTTTCTTGAAAAATGTCTTCGGCAAGTGAACGGTTCTTAACCAACAAATAAATGGCGGTAAAAATACTCTTTTTGTGACGTTTAATTAACTCTTCTAAAGCAGTGTTGTTGTCTTTTTGAAACAGCTTTACCAAATCATTGTCACTAATTTTCTGCATATTCATGGCAGTAAGTTTAAAAGGTTAAACAATAAAAATTAGTGTAGATTTTTGTCGATAAGCTTGCTTTATTTTTTAGTTTGGTGTTAAACGAATATAGTGTTTTATTTTGAATTACTTATTTTTAATTTGGTCTAAATTAAAAATAAGTCCTGTGCCAATTTGAATGGTACTGAATGGAACAATCAATGAAGAATTTGTATTGGTGGCAGAAGAACCACCGGCATCGGTAATTTTAATAATACCAAAGTCAGGAAAACCAAACAATACATCTCCGTTCATCTGAAACGAAACACTTTCATTAATAGGAATTGAAAAACCAACTCCAGCACAAAACATTTCTTTAACAACCGATGACGTGTTCCATTTTAACATCACAGAATCGTTGAGGATTAAATTGTTACCAGGGCTATTCATCCAACTCATACCAATACCAATTTTTGAAAACAAAGCATAACCAGCAGTTGCTTTTGAAAATTTTAAACCACCCATTAAACTCAATTGTGACCAATTTGAAGTTGAAGTAGTATTGGTAAGGTCTTTATTGCCCACTTTTACCAATTTGGTAAAATCAGTTTGATTGACTGAATTGTAATTGTAATTGGCACCTACAAAAATACCAACTGTTTTACGAAAAGCTTGTTCATATTGAAATGTGGCATATTGACCCACCTGAGCAAAACCATTTTCGAATAATGGAAAATCAGATTTACTGTAATATGATATTGGAACAGATAAACCACCATTCATTGTTAATTGTTGCGCTTTGACCGATTTATTTATCAGAATGAAGAGACAAACAACAATTAGCAAAAAGGATTTTTGTAAACTTGTATCACAATTGAACTTATACATTTTGGAAAATTAAACAATGTCATCAAAAAACCAACAAGATATTTTTATAAAAGGTGCTCGCATGCACAACCTAAAGAACATTGATGTTCAAATTCCAAGAAACCAATTGACCGTAGTAACTGGTGTTTCTGGTAGCGGAAAATCTAGTTTGGTATTCGACACCTTGTTTGCAGAAGGTCAACGCAGGTATGTAGAGAGCCTTTCCGCATATGCCAGGCAATTTTTAGGCAAAATGAACAAGCCAGAAGTTGATTTTATTCATGGACTCTCCCCATCAATAGCCATTGAACAAAAAGTCAATACCCGAAATCCAAGATCAACCATTGCTACTTCAACTGAAATTTACGATTACTTAAAATTGTTGTTTGCAAGAGTTGGAACTACCTACTCTCCCATTAGTTGGCAAATGGTCAAAAGACACAGGGTGCAAGATGTGGTTGATGCCATTTTTGCTATGCCTGAAAACAATAGAGTAATTGTAATGGCACCCATTGTTCTAAATCCTGAAAATGCCTCCAAACAATTAGAGATTTACATTCAGAATGGATTTAGCAGATTGTTTTATGAAAACGAAATTCAAGACATAGAAAGCATCTTAGAATCAAAATTTTTTGACAACAAAAAATCAAAAAAACAGCAGCCGCTAACGGCATTGGTTGTAGACCGTTTTGCAATTGATAAAAGTGATTTAGATGAGTTACAAAACCGCATTGCAGATAGCATACAAACCGCTTTCTATGAAGGTCAAGGAAATTGTTTGGTTCAACAAATAGATGAAAACGGAACTCAGTTTTTAGAATTTAACAACCGTTTTGAACTTGATGGATTGGTATTTGAAGAACCTTCAGTAAACTTTTTCTCATTTAACAATCCCTACGGAGCTTGTAAAACTTGTGAAGGATTTGGAAGTGTAGTTGGCATAGATGAAGACTTGGTTATACCAGACAAATCAAAATCAATTTTTGACGATGCTATTGTACCATGGAAAGGTGAAAAAATGAGTGAATGGAAAACCCATTTTTTTAAAACAAGTAACAAGGTAAAGTTCCCAATTCACAAACCATATTATGAATTGAACGAATCGCAAAAATCCTATTTGTGGCATGGAGATGCCAATTGGGAAGGGGTTGATGGATTTTTTAAAGAATTAGAAAGGCAAACTTATAAAATACAATACAGAGTGATGTTGGCGAGGTACAGAGGTAAAACCGCTTGCCCAGATTGTAAAGGAACTAGATTGCGCAAAGATGCAAATTATGTAAGGCTAAAAAGCAGCAATGAAATAGTGAGTTCTCCAAGCGAATACAAATCATTGAGTGCCATTTTACTCCTAACCATTGACCAAGCACATGGTTATTTTAGCACACTCGAATTTGAAAACAATGCAGCTGCCATTGCCAAACGCATGTTGGTAGAAATTGTAAACCGATTGCAGTTTTTGAAACAAGTAGGGTTAGGCTATTTGTCATTGAATAGGCTATCAAATACCTTAAGCGGTGGTGAAACCCAAAGAATTAATTTAGCTACATCATTGGGAAGTAGCTTGGTTGGTTCTACTTATATTTTAGACGAACCCAGTATTGGTTTACACAGCAGAGATACCGAACAGTTGATAGGTGTATTAAAAACCTTAAGAGATATTGGCAATACAGTTGTGGTAGTAGAACACGACCAAGATGTTATGGAACAGGCAGACCATATCATTGACATTGGTCCTATGGCCGGATTAAATGGTGGCCATTTGGTTGCTGCTGGCACCATAAAACAATTGGCACATTCAATAGAAAGTTTAACCGGTAAATACCTTGCTGGTATTGAACGCATAGAAGTGCCCACTAAAAGAAGAAAAGCAACCGATTTTATTACCGTAAAAGGTGCAAGACAACACAATTTAAAAGGCATTAAAGTTGGGTTTCCTTTACATACATTGACAGTCATTACAGGGGTTTCAGGCAGTGGAAAAAGCACCTTGGTAAAGGGTATACTCTACCCTGCCATCCAAAAACATTTGGGTAATTATGCCAATGAAAAAACAGGACAGTTTGAAGCCATTGAAGGCAATATTAAAAGTATTAAACAAGTAGAATTTGTAGACCAAAATCCAATTGGAAAATCGAGCAGATCTAACCCAATAACTTACATCAAAGCATACGATGCCATCAGAGAATTGTATGCAAACCAAGCTATAAGCAAAAGTAGGGCCTACAAACCACAGCATTTCAGTTTCAACGTTGATGGTGGCCGATGCGAAACCTGCCAAGGTGAAGGAGAAGTAACCATAGAAATGCAATTTATGGCCGACATTCATTTAACTTGTGAATCATGCAAAGGCGCCCGATTTAAGGATGAGATTTTAGATGTTAAATTTGAAGACAAACATATCAGCGATGTACTGCACTTAAGCGTTGATGAAGCCATTGATTTTTTTGCCAGTGAACCAAGTATTGCGAACAAACTCAAACCACTACAAGATGTAGGATTGGGTTATGTACAATTGGGTCAAAGTAGCAATACCTTGAGCGGAGGAGAATCACAAAGGGTAAAATTGGCCAGTTATTTAGGCAAAGGCAAACACACTGATCAAATCCTGTTTATATTTGATGAACCAACCACAGGATTGCATTTCAATGATATTAAAAAATTGTTGAAATCATTTGATGCTTTGATTGCTCAAGGACACAGTATATTGGTCATAGAACACAATTTAGATGTCATCAAATGTGCCGATTATGTAATTGATTTAGGGCCAGAAGCAGGTGAAAATGGTGGTGAAATACTATTTGAAGGCACTCCAGAAGAATTGATAAAAATAGAAAAAAGTTACACGGCTCATTACTTAAAAGACAAGCTACAATAAACATGCAACCCAAAGTCATTCCATTCAAGGATTTAATTATATATGAAGATGAACAGTTGCTGTTTATCAATAAACCAGCCCATTATTCTTCGCTAGACGATAGACATGGCGATGTATTTTCTATTATTAGACAAGCCAAAAAACACGATGAAAACTTACAACTGTGCCACCGCCTAGACAAAGAAACAAGCGGTATAATGGTCATTGCTAAAAACGAAATAATATACAGAGACATGGCCATGTTGTTTGAGAAAAGAGGCATTACAAAAACATACCATGCCGTGGTAAACGGACAATTACAGGTAGACAATATTGACATAAAATTGCCCCTTTCACAAACAGCCAAAGGAGTTGCTAAAGTTGATATGAAAACAGGAAAGCCCTCATTAACCAATGTCAGTACCCTTCAATTGTATAGGCATTTTACTTTATTGGCGTGCAAACCACATACTGGTAGGTTACACCAAATTCGCATCCATTTAGCAGCCCAAAATTTCCCATTAGTAGCCGATACGCTATATGGTGGAAAAATGCCTTATTTGTCTCAATTCAAAGCAAAATTCAAAGAAAGCAAATGGGAAAATGAAGAACCCATGATGAAAAGAGTTGCTTTACATGCTTTTGAACTTGATTTTACATTGAACGAAAAAGTCTATCAACTTCATGCTGACTACCCAAAAGATTTTGCAGTTTTTTTGAAACAATTGGAGAAATACGATTCTATATAAATTGTTACAGGGCCTTTATTCATACGGTTTTAATTTATTATAATTGTAATGAATGAACCTCAAATACAAACAATGGATAGATGGCGTAATTGGCAGAGCATTGGTTTCTGTGAATGTGTTGATTGTAAGAGGCATTGGTAAACTAGTTAGCAGAAACCACCAGTTAACTAAACATCCAGACCATATTTTAGTGATTAAAATGCTCGGACTAGGTAGTGTGTTAATGGCAATGGATAGCCTAAATGCCCTCAAAAAAAAGTATCCAAATACCAAAATCATACTCATGTGTGGCAAAGGGGTTGCTGCCGGCATTGAACCTTTACATTTTTTTGATGCCATTTGGGTTCATAATGACAATAACGTATTTCAGTTGGTTGGTTCAGGTATTAAACTGTTGATTAGATCTTGGAAATTAAAAAAACTATGGGTGATAGACCTTGAGGTTTATTCAGTGCTCACCACCCTCTTTAGTGCCTGGACAACTGCAATTAACCGGTTTGGTTTTCAATTGAATAAAGTCAACTTCAGAAATTACCTCAATACACACAATATTTATTTCAACCAATTTGTTCCTGTTCAAGATAATTATTTATCGTTGGTTCAGGCTATGGGCATTACAGAAGCAATACCCTATCAAATTCAATTAGAAGAACCTAAATCTGTTTTGCACAAACATGCAATTGCCATTAACAATACTTGCAGTGAATTGGGTGGCAATTTACGTAAGTTAGAATCGGTGCAATTGATACAAATGATAGAACATTTAATTGCAAACTACCCTTATAATGTATTGCTTACTGGAGCGCCTTCTGATGCAATTGAAAATGAGCGATTGATTCAAATTTTATCGGACAAAGCAAAACAAAGAACCCAAAATACAGCAGGTAAATATAGTTTCAAAGCCTATTACACGCTGTTAAAATTTGAATGCATTGCCATGATTACCATTGACAGTGCACCTTTACACATTGCAAATAAATTAGGACTCCCAATTTTAAGTTTTTGGGGACCCATTAACCCCATTCAAAGAATCAATAAGAGCAATCAAATTAAACACCATTTTGTTTATTTGAACAAAGCCTGTTCTCCTTGTATTCACTTAACTGATATTGTACCATGTATGGGCAACAATACCTGTATGAAAGATTTATCAACTGAATTCATCAAGCAGGAACTCGATGTATTTTTAAATTCAATTTTACATGACTAAGCAACTCACCTATTTTATTTTTGCTTTCTGTATGCTATTGGTTGTGTTAAGAGCCGTTCGGGTTTCGGTATACACAGAAGGCAGGGCAAGAAGTGCCATATTGGGAGATGCATTTAGCGATATCAACACCCTTTCTTCAGCAAAGTTTTTTTTAGATTCTGGTTTTTTAAAAACCAGTTTTTTGCCCATGCACAACTACTATCCTGCAAGCAATTCACCTGCTCTTATTTATACACATTACCCTGCTATTCCAAATATTTTGGCAGGAGTATATGCCACTATTTTTCATTCAATAGACGAAAGATTGCTACGTGTTTTCCCCATTTTATTGGCTGTTTTTTTCTTCTTTTTTATTTACAAATTGCTCTTTGCTTTGATCCAAGAAACTACAGCTGCATTAATAGGATCAAGTGTTTTGTGGCTTGGCAGTTATTTTATCAATTGGGCTGATAATTTACACCAGCATTTGTACGGAGAATGTTTCAAATGGATTTATGTTTACCTGTTGTACAAATACCATGAAGGGCATAAAAAACCGATTGCCTATTTGTTTTGGATGTTATTGATCATGGTTGTTGAAGTAAATATCAGTTTTGAACAACCCGTTTTTTTAGGGATGGCCACTTTGGGATTTTCTATAGTTTACAAACAAGGAATATTTAACAAAGAAACCATTTTGGCTTTTATGGCGCTTGTATTGGGTTTGGGACTTCACTTTATTCAAAACATGTATTATTTTGGAAGTGCAGATGCTGCTTTACAAGATTTTATTCATGCATTTAGTTTCAGGTCTTCTGGAGCCGAAACAATTGGCTATATCAAGGAAAAAGAATATACCTGGAAAAACTTCCCGGAAATAGCATTTGGATGGTTCAATAGCATGGAGCGCTTTTATTTGTTACCAGGTTGGACTATACTTTGTTTGTGGTTGCTCTTTTACAAAACTATACGCAAACAACACAATAAGCTTTTTCAATTGGCTGTTGTATTTTTTGTATCAGCTGCAGCTTGGGGATTTGTCATGAGTCAGCACGCTTATATCCATGCATTTACCAATAAACATTTTTCAATCTTTGTTGGGCTGAGTACAGCGTTATTGGTGCCTCTTTATAGTCAAAAATTAAAAAATGATTTTAAAACAGGGGGCATAGGCATAAAAGTATTTCATAGTGTTTTGATAGGCTATACCCTAGTGATGTTATTGACGCAACAAGTTTGGGAAATTTGGATTAAATACGGATTCTGCTACCCTTATTTCGGGTATTAATAGAAATGCATTACCTTGAACACATGAACCATTTTCGCACTAAAATACAGCTCAATTTTAGATTGCTCTTGATACTTACTTGCTTGATCAATACTTTGCATTTAAAAGCACAAGACACCTACCAAGCTTTGGGCAGTTTAGGCAATGCCATTTTAGACCGAATGGAAATTAAAAGTGGCGAATTAAACAATGCTTATTTTCATACCAGTAATAAGTTATACAGAAGAAAAAATGTAGTAGATTACGTAAAGGCATACGATACTCAATTGTTGAGCAAACAAGATTTATTCAACAGACAATATTTGATAAATGACCATATTGAATGGGCTGAAAATGCTGCAGATAATGTAAAAAATAAAAATCAGAAAAACTTCTACAAAGAAAAAGCTGCCTTGTTTTCATTAATAGATAGTGAATACAGTTTAATTGTAAATCCGGTATTGTATTTTCAAGTATCGAGCAACCACCAAAACGGTAAAAGTTATTCTTATACCAATAACAGAGGTGTAGAAATAAGAGGCCGACTCGGAAACAATTTTGGATTTTACTCTCAAATTTCTGACGAAATTTTAGAACCTACCACTTGGCAATTGAAGCAATTCCAGACCGATACTTTTTTACCATATGTCAATTTCTATTCTAGAAACAGTAGCAATGCGTTTAATTATTACCGAGCCAATGCCTATATATCGCTAAAAGTGAACCCGTTTATTGATTTGCAATTTGGCCATACCCGAAACTTTATTGGAGATGGCTATCGGAGTTTTATTCTTGGAGACAACCAGCCTGAATACCTCAACTTAAGAATCAACACCCATTTTTGGAAAATCAACTACACCAATATTTTTGCTGAATTGCGAGATTACCCATTGGGAGCATCATGGGGCAGAAATCCTCAACAAAGGCATTACATGGCTGCACACCATTTGAGTTTAAATGTCTGTAAAAATTTAAATATTGGTATTTTTGAAACCATCTTGTTTAAGAGAGATTCTGGCTATGTTAACAACAGTTTTGACCTCAATTACCTGAACCCAATTATCTTTTATAAAAGTGTAGAAAATGGATTAAACAGTGTAGATAAAGCCATCATTGGTTTGCATGCCAAATGGAATGTCAAAAAAAGAGCCTCTATATATGGGCAATTTGTGTTGTCAGAGTTTGTCTTCAATGATTTATTTGCAGGTACAGGTTCCTTTGCAAACAAGTATGCTTACCAATTGGGTGCAAAAATCATTGACATTGCGCATATCAATAACCTTGATTTGCAGACAGAAATCAATGTGAGCAGACCATTTATGTATACATCATTTACCACAGGTCAAAGCTATGCTAATTTTAGGCAAAGTATGGGTCATCCAATGGGAGCTAATTTTTGGGAAGTTATTACAATGTTAAAATACCAGCCTTTACGTACTGTTTATTTACAATCTAAATGGATCTATTCAGTTCAAGGTTTAGATACCAATAATAGCAATTGGGGTTCTAATATTCGTAAATCGTATATTGAACGCAATACAGGCCGCTATGGCAATTACATTGCACAAGGAGTAGGTGTAAAGCACCTTCAATTAGAATTTTGTGCAACCTGGATGCCCAAACACCAATTGTTTATTGACTTTATTTGGGGACTCAGAAAAGCCGAATCCAAAATAGAATGGTTCAATCAACATACTAGCTACGGAAGCATTTGTATACGATACCAACTCAGTAAAAGAACAGACGATTTTTAAACATGACCCAGCCCATTCAAGAACAAATAGTTGCTTTGGTTCAAGAACTCAAACAACATAACTACAACTATTATGTGTTGTCAAAACCAAGTATCTCTGATTTTGAGTTTGACCAAAAACTCAAACAACTCGAACAATTAGAACAAGCCAATCCGGCATTTATTTTAGCAGATTCCCCTACACAAAGGGTTGGTGGATCTCCTACTAAGCAATTCAAACAGGTAGCGCATAAATATCCGATGTTGAGCTTGGGTAATACTTATAACGAAATAGACTTGGATGAATTTGATCAACGCATCAAAAAAACAATTGACAGCACTGTTAACTATGTTTGTGAACTCAAATTTGATGGTTTGGCTATTGGGCTTACTTACACCAACGGAATATTCACTCAAGCTGTAACCCGAGGAGATGGAACGGTTGGTGACGATGTCACCGAAAACGTTAAAACAATTTTATCTATTCCAAAGCAGCTCAAACCAGGTAATTATCCTACAACTTTTGAAATAAGAGGTGAGGTATTGATGCACAAAGCAACGTTCCAAAAACTCAACCAAAAGTTTGCAAAAGAACTTGAAGCAAAAGGTTATGATGAGGAAGAAATCAAAGACCAGTTGTATAAAAATCCCAGAAATTTAGCTTCTGGTACGCTTAAAATGCAAGATCCTAAAGAGGTAGCCAAAAGGCCATTGGATGCATTTCTCTATTATATTTATGCTGATGAAGCACTCAAGCCAACGCATTTTGAACAATTAAAATTGGCTGCCGAATGGGGCTTTCAAGTGGACAAACATGCCAGAGTTTGTAACTCAATTGAAGAGGTAAAACAATACATCCAATACATTGAGTCTATTAAAGATGAACTCAGTTTTGAAATAGATGGTATTGTCATTAAAGTTAATGCTATTGCCCAACAAGAAGAATTGGGATTTACCGCCAAAAATCCAAGATGGGCCATATCTTATAAATACAAAGCTGCATCAGCCTTGACCCGTTTAAAAGGCATAAGTTACCAAGTAGGTAGAACCGGCGCCATTACTCCGGTAGCAGAATTGGAACCTGTTTTATTGGCGGGAACTACTGTAAAAAGAGCAAGTTTATACAACGCCGATGAAATTACCCGATTGGGTTTGTGTGAAAACGACTGGGTATATGTAGAAAAAGGTGGAGAAATCATTCCAAAAATTACTGAAGTTGCCTCCGAAAAAAGAGGCTTGTTTGCC
>CANHRW010000018.1 GCA_947462865.1 Bacteroidota bacterium
ATATTCAAGTAGGCCTTTTTTATTTAACCATGCAATGGCAGTAGTTCCAGCATTTTTACTGCCAAAATCAATGCCCATGATCAAGTGTTTGGCTGTTTTATTTTCTTCTCGTTTCGACATTTATCACTGCAATAAATTACCTGTTCCCAATTTCGTTCCCATTTTTTTCTCCAAGTAAAACTGCGCTTGCATTGCAAACAAATTTTAAAAGGAAGATTGGTTTTTTTAACACCTTTCATACAACACAATTAGGGGTTCAAAGGTTTTATTTTTTTCTGAGCTCTTGGGTGAAATTGCAAAATAGTATCGTGTAAATAGGCACGGTCTATATGGGTGTAAATTTCAGTAGTAGTAATGCTTTCATGTCCCAGCATTTGTTGAACAGCTCTTAAATCGGCACCAGCTTCAACCAAGCTACTGGCAAAGGAATGTCTGAGTGTATGTGGGCTGATTGTTTTATGAATGCCCGCTTTTTTTGCCAAATCTTTTAAGATATAAAAAATCATTACCCTGCTGAGTTTTGATCCTCTTCTGTTTAAAAATAAAAAGTCTTGGTTGCCATTTTTTACTTTCATTTTTAAACGGTGGTCTGTTAAATAAAATTGAATGAATTTTAAAGCAGTTTGCCCTATTGGAACCAATCTTTCTTTGTTACCTTTGCCCGTAACTTTAATGTATTCTTCTTCGAAATAAATATTTGAAATAAGCAAGCCACAGGTTTCAGAAACACGAAGTCCGCAGCTAAACATGGTTTCTAACAGGGCTCTGTTTCGCAAACCTTCGCCACTCAACGTATCTATTTGCGCAGCCATTGCATCAATTTCATGGGTTTCTAAAACATCTGGAAGCTTTCTGGTTATTCTTGGGCTCTCCAATAGATCTGCAGGGTTTTTCTTAACCACATCTTCCAAAAGTAAATAATGAAAAAATGATTTAATGCCCGATAAAATTCTTGCTTGAGAAGTATTACTCAAAGGAATTTCATTCAAGTATTTTAAGAAATGCCGGAGTTGTTGGATACTTGTATTTTCAGGGCTTGTTCCATCATAATTTAGATTCATAAATTGATGCAACATTTTTACATCATGAAGGTAAGCCTCAATGCTGTTTTTTAGCAAAGATTTTTCAAGTTGTAAATACATTTGATATCCCTTGATAAAGCTATTCCACATGGTTTAGAATTTCATGTAAAGGTACAAAAAAGGCCTTACCTAAAATGCAATTTACTGTATTGCTCAATACAATAAGGAATCAATACCCAATAAGGGTTTAAATTTGAATCAATTTATTGTAGAAATATTTTTAAAATTTATTGAAGAACTCAAAGCGCATTATTTGTTGTATGCACGCATGCTCAAGTCTATGCTTTTAGAACTGTGCGTCAATGCCCCAACAGAAATATAATCTACACCTGTTTCGGCGTAATCTTTTATTGTTGCAAGCGTTATGCCTCCTGAAGCTTCTGTTTCGTATGCTGATCCAATCAATTCAAGGGCCTCAGTAATTTGTACAGGTGTAAAATTGTCTAACATAATGCGGTGTACACCACCTTTAGCCAATACCTGTTTTACTTCATCAATGTTTCGTGTTTCTATTTCTATTTTTAGGTCTAAATGATTTGATTGAAGGTAGTTTTTGGTTTTATCAATAGCTTGTGCAATACCACCTGCAAAATCAACATGGTTGTCTTTGAGCATCACCATATCATACAAGCCCATTCTGTGGTTTTTACAGCCGCCAATTTCAACCGCCCATTTTTCCAATAGGCGCATACCAGGTGTCGTTTTTCTAGTGTCTAAAATGGTTGTTTTGTATCCATCCAATAAGCGCATAATTTGTTGACTTTGACTGGCAATTCCACTGAGTCTTTGCATAAAATTCAAAACCAATCTTTCAGCAGTTAAAATACTAATATCAGAACCTGTAATGTCAAAAATATGGTCTCCTTTTTGAATCAAATCTCCATCATTTTTTGAAGGTTTGTAAATCAAATTTGGGTCAATTCTGTGAAACAATTTTCGCGCAAGTTCAATGCCTGCAATTACTCCAGCTTCTTTGGCTATACAATAGGCGGCTCCTGTTTGTTCTTGAGGTATACACGCAATAGAACTGTGGTCTCCAGTTCCTATATCTTCTCGAATAGCAATTTCTATAAGTTCATTGATATCAGGATGATTTATGCAATACATGGTGTTTCATTTAATTGTTGAACAAACAAAATACTTTGTTGAATGTCTTCGTGTAAGTAACGGTCGTTTTGTAACATACTCACTTTTGTTCTGTAATTGGCATGTAAATTTTCTATAGCATCTGTACTTTTTAATGGCCTTCTAAATTCTAATGCTTGGGCGGCATTCATTAATTCAATAGCAACAATGCGTTCTAAATTTTTATATACTTTTAGGCACTTAGTAGCTGCATTTGCTCCCATAGAAACATGGTCTTCTTGGCCGTTGCTACTCACAATGCTGTCTACACTTGCAGGGCTGCATAACTGTTTGTTTTGACTCACAATTGATGCTGCAGTATATTGAGGGATCATAAAACCAGAATTCAGTCCTGGGTTTGCACATAAAAATGGAGGAAGGCCTCTAGTTCCACTAATGAGCTGGTAAGTTCTTCTTTCAGATATGCTACCAAGTTCAGCCAATGCAATGGCTAAAAAATCTAAAGCCAATGCCAGCGGTTGTCCATGAAAGTTTCCGCCAGAAATAATCAAATCTTCATCAGGGAAAATATTGGGATTATCTGTTACAGATTGTATTTCTGTTTCAATTACTTTTTTTACATATTCAATGGTATCAAATGAAGCTCCATGTACTTGAGGAATGCATCTGAAAGCATATGGGTCTTGCACATGTGCTTTGTTTTGTGTAATTAATTCGCTACCAGAAAGCAATTCCCTCATTTGCTTAGAAACGGCTATCTGTCCTTGATGAGGTCTAACCGCATGTAATGAAGCATGAAAAGGCTCTATTCTGCCATCAAATGCTTCTAAAGACATTGCGGCAATGCAATTGATATTTGGAAACAACTGAACGGCTTGCATTAAAATAAAAGTACCATATGCACTCATAAATTGAGTACCATTTATTAAAGCCAAACCTTCTTTCGATTTCAATTGTATGGCTTTTAAATGAAAGCGATTTAATGCATCAGAAGCTGCAATTTTTTCAAATTTATTTTCTTCATTTTTACAATAAACCAATCCATTCCCAAATAGTGGAATACACAAATGAGCCAAAGGAGCTAAATCGCCTGATGCCCCTAAAGAACCTTGTTCAAAAACTACGGGTAAAATATTGTGATTGAAAAATGAGAGCAATAATTCTACTGTTTCTAATTGTACACCACTGTTTCCAAAAGCAAGCGATTGCGCTTTTAAAAGCAGCATAATTTTTACAATCTCATGCGGCACTTCATCACCTGTACCACAAGCATGAGACAGCAATAAATTTTCTTGTAATAAATTCAATTCATTGGCCGAAATTTTGGTATTGCATAGTGAGCCAAAACCAGTATTGATTCCATAGAATGCTTGTTCTGTATTCCCAGTTTTATTGTCTAAAAATGTTCTACAAGCAACTATTCTATTTTTTGCTTCAGTAGACAGAACTACAGTTTTGTTTTCAGCTAAAATATTTCTAATGATATCAATGCTCAAAGCATTGTTGAGTTCAAATATTGTATTCATTTAGTGGCCTAATTTTTTAATTAAATCTGAAATGCTCATTTCTGTTTGATTGCCAGAAATCAGTTCTTTAACCATTATTTTATCCTCTGTTATTTCGTTTTCACCAATCATTCCTACAAATGGAATGTTTAGCGCATTGGCGTAATCCAATTGCTTGCCTATTTTTTTGGTGATATCAGGATAAACTTCTGCGGCAATGCCATTTGCTCTCAATAGTAAAGTATAATCCAAGCCTTTCAATTGCCCCTCTTTTTCAAAATGACAGAATAAAATTTTACTGCTTTTTGCATTCAAATTTTGAGGATATAAATTCAGTTCATTCAATACATCACAAATGCGGTCAAGCCCAAAAGATATACCTACACCCGAAACGCCATTCAAGCCAAAAATATTGGTTAAATTGTCGTAACGACCACCACCACCTATACTCATTTTTAATGTGCCCGCATTGGCTTGAACTTCAACAATGGTTCCAGTATAATAACCCAAGCCTCTTGCCAATGAGAAATCAATTTCAATGGCAGTATGTGTTCTGTTTTTTAAGTAAACAAGTAACGCTTCAATCTCTTCTTTTCCTTTCACAAAAGAGGCATTGTTGTTACAAATGTGTTCGAGTTCATTTATTGAATCAATGCGCTTTGGCAAATGTAAATAAGCTTTTATTTTTTCAATGGCTTGATCGTTGATGCCTTCATTTTTGAGTTCATCAATTACTTTATCAAGTCCAATTTTATCTAATTTATCTATGCCAATAGCTATTGTATTTAACAGCTCAATTGAACCACAAGCTTCAGCCAATGCACTTAAAATTTTTCTATTATTGATTTTAATGGTTACAGGAACATTCAATTGCTGAAAAACTTGGTCGTAGATCAATAACAATTCAAATTCATTCAACAAACTATCACTGCCAATAATATCGGCATCACATTGCCAAAATTCTCTGTATCTTCCTTTTTGAGGCCTATCTGCTCTCCATACAGGTTGCATCTGGTATCGCTTAAATGGAAATTGAATGTTGTTTCTATTCATCACCACATACCTGGCAAAGGGTATCGTTAAATCATAACGCAATCCTTTTTCAGCTATTAGTGGAAGGATTTGTTTTGAAGTTAAATTGCCTAAAGAATTTGTTGCATCATTGCCTTCAGTTATTTTCTTCATAAAATCACCTGAATTGATAATTTTATAAAGCAATTGATCACCCTCTGAACCATATTTACCTGTTAAGGTAGAAAGGTTTTCCATACTAGGTGTTTCAATAGGCATAAAGCCAGCTTGTTTGAATACATTTTCAATGCAATTCAAAACATACTTTCTCTGTAAAACTTCAGTAGGGCCGAAGTCTCTTGTGCCTTGAGGAATACTCGGTTTTTGTAACATACAAATCAATTTTAAACAGTCAACTCAAATCAAAGGTTAGGAGTTTAGATTTTTTTAAATTCCTTTGAAACGCAAACGATGAGGAGTGGTGTCTACACCTCTTTGTTTTTTGTTTTCTTCGTAGTCTGAATAGTTTCCTTCAAACCATACTACTTGAGAATTTCCTTCAAAGGCCAAAATATGTGTTGCAATGCGGTCAATAAACCATCTGTCGTGACTAATCACTACTACACAACCTGCAAAGTTTTCAATGGCTTCTTCAAGCGCACGTAATGTATTTACATCAATGTCATTGGTAGGTTCATCGAGTAACAATACATTGCCACCTTCTTTCAAGGTCATTGCCAAGTGTACACGGTTTCTTTCTCCACCCGACAGCATACCCACTTTTTTACTCTGATCGGTACCATTGAAATTGAATTTTGAAATATAAGCCCTTGCATTTACTTGTTTGTCTGCTACCATCATGGTTTCTGTGCCACCACTGATAACCTCAAAAACCGATTTTTCAGGTAATAAATCTTCATGGCTTTGGTCTACATAAGCGGTTTTAACTGTCTCACCAATTTTAAATTCACCACTATTGGGTTGTTCCATTCCCATCATCATTCTAAACAAAGTGGTTTTACCCGCTCCATTTGGACCAATAATACCAACTATACCACCTTTAGGCAAAGCAAAACTTAAATTTTCATACAATAATTTATTGCCAAAACCTTTGCTCACATTCTTTGCTTCTATTACCACATCACCCAATCTTGGGCCTGCAGGAATGAACAATTCCAGTTGTTGTTCTTTTTCTTTTTGTTCTTCGTTGAGCATTTTATCGTAGGCACTCAATCTAGCTTTTTGTTTGGCATGACGCCCTTTAGCGCCCATTTTTACCCATTCCAATTCTCTTGCTAAAGCTTTACTTCTTTTGCTTTCTTGTTTTTCTTCAGCTTGTAATCTGTTTCCTTTTTGTTCTAACCAAGAACTGTAATTTCCTTTCCATGGAATGCCTTCGCCTCTGTCTAATTCTAAAATCCAACCAGCAACATTGTCTAAGAAATAACGGTCGTGGGTAACAGCGATCACAGTACCTGGGAAATTTTTCAAGAATTGTTCTAACCAGTCAACACTTTCAGCATCCAAATGGTTGGTAGGTTCATCCAACAATAAAATATCAGGGTTACTCAACAAGAGCCTACAAAGTGCAACCCTTCTTCTTTCACCACCCGACAATACATTCACTGGGGTATCTGCTTCCGGACATCTTAAACTGTCCATGGCTTTTTCTAATTTGGTATCTAGTTCCCAAGCATCGTTTTGTTCCAATTGTTCCATTACAACTGCTTGTCTATCCAGTATTTTCATCATTTCATCACCATCCAAATTTGGGTCTGCCAATTTGTTGTTGATGTTTTCAAATTCATCCAATAAATCGGTAATGTGTTTTACACCTTCTTTTACCGATTCAATAACTGTTTTACTTTCATCTAATTGAGGTTCTTGTTCGAGGTAGCCAATTTTGTAGTTTTTGCTATCAAACACTACTTCTCCTTGGTAATTGGTGTCAACTCCAGCTATTATGCGCAATAAGCTCGATTTTCCAGAGCCATTTAAACCCAATACACCAATTTTTGCCCCATAAAAGAAAGACAAATAAATATTCTTTAATACTTGTTTTGAAGGCGGGTAAGTTTTGCTCACTCCAGCCATTGAAAAGATAATTTTGTGATCTGTCATAGGCAACGAATTTACTACATAAGTTGAGAACTTAAATTTTAAAGCTCAAATCCACAAAAAATACCAAATATTAAATTTAATTTTAATTTAATAATGACATGGTGTACAAGTATATAAGGCGAATGCGACATTTTTTTTACCTATTTCAATTAAAATTTTGAGAATAGGAGCATTGTAAGGCTATTTCAATTGTATTTAATGCCATTATACCATAAATTGTAGGTTCAAGTTGGGTTGTGAAATTCAGGTTGACAATAATGAAAATAGGTATGAAGAGAAAAATTACAAATTTAAATTTCAGTATTAAACTGTTAATGTTCAGTTTAATGTTTGTAGTAATTGGGGGCTTTCATTCCTTGAATGCGCAAGTAACTGTAGGTGGTGCACTTGTTGGAAATGGTACTTATACCACTTTGAATGCCGCTACTGCAGCCATCAATGCTGGTACACAAACAGGAGCCAACATTGTCATCAGTATTACAGGTAATACCTCTGAAGGTTCCTCTCAAATACTATTGGGAGCAGGAGCTTGGAGTTCATTACAAATTACTCCTGTTGGTGGAAATTTTACCGTATCAGGTACAACAACTTCAGGTATTCCAATGATTGATTTCAATGGTGCGGACTTTGTAACTATCAATGGTAAAAACAATGGTACAGAATCATTAACTCTTGTTAACAATACAACCTCTTCAAGTTCAGGTACTGCTACTGTTCGTTTTATCAACGATGCCAGAAACAATACCATTACAAACTGTAATATATTGGGTGGTTCTTTGGTTACACAAGCTTCAAATGGGGGAACCATTTTCTTCTCAACAGGAAGTTCAGGTGGAACAGGTAACGATAGCAATACCGTATCATTTAACAATATTGGCCCAATAAGTGCAAGTTTATTGCCAATTAAAGCCATTTATGGAAACGGATCTACAACCAATGTTGGAATTGGAAATAGCAACAACACAATAGTTGGTAACAACATATACGATTTCTTTTCAGCTTCATCAAACAGCAATGGTATTTTTTTAAGTTCTGGTAATACTGCCTGGACTATCAATGCCAATAAATTCTATCAAACTGCTACCAGAACCATCACAACATCATCGTCTCACAATCCCATTCAAATTACCAATACCACTGCATCTAGCGGAGAAAATTTTACCATATCAAACAATGTAATAGGATATGCATCAGCAGCTGGAACCGGAACGTACACCATTGCGGGAACTGTGGCGAGTATTTTCAATGCAATTATTTTAAGTGGTGCTACAACTTCTGTAAACAATCAAATTACCGGAAACATCATCTCAGATATTTCCTTAACCACATCAAGTTCTTCTTCTACTGGAGGAGGTTATCCGTTTACTGGTGTTAATATTACAACTGCGTGTAGTACAGTTTTTGTCAATTCAAACAGAATCAGAAATGTTTCAGTAACTGGAACAGGAACAGGAACCATAGCTGCCATTGATGTAAATGGTACTTCAACCGGTTTTTTTTACATCAATAACAACAGCATCAATAACATCACAAGAACTTCAAATGGTATATTATATGGTATAAGGTATGCTTCACCTTCTAATTTAGTAGCCAATGCCGATTCTATTACCAACTTAGCAGTTAATAACACTACTTCAAGTTCTTCTATTGCCGCTATTTTTGGGGGTTCAAGTGGCGTGAATGTTACCTATTCTAATAACTACATTGCAAATTTAAGTTCAACCTCTACGGGTTCCTTTACCGTTTTTGGTCTGAGAGAAAATGGTATTTCTGGAAATAAAGTTTACTCGGGCAATACCATTTTGAATTTAAGTTTACCTATTACAAGTACAGGAACAATAGTGGCCATTAGTTCGTCGGCATCCAGTACACCAAATGCCATGGAAATTAGTAGAAACACCATTGGTAACTTAAACGGCGGATCATTTGTTTATGGCATTACTCAAGCCTCAAGTTCATCAGCAATCAATATTTTCAAAAACAAAATATATGGTTTAACTGCCTATACTACATCTGGTATTTGTAATGGCATAAATGCAACCTCTGGTACCTCTTATGCCATTCATAACAATGTTATTGGAGACTTACAAGCAGTAGCTGCAACAGGAACAAATTCAGTAATAGGTATGAGTTTAACGGCAACAGCTACCTATAATTTGTTTTTTAACAATGTTATTTTAAAAGCTACCAGTACTTCAGCAACTACTTTTGGAAATTCATGTGTGAGTGTAACCAGTACAGCAACCTCTTTCAATTTAAGAAACAATGTATTGGTAAATGTATCAACACCGGCACAAGAATCAGCCAATTTGGCTAGCAATGGGGTAGCTGCAGTTGTCAGAATTTCAGGTGGAACCGCCAATACTGTGCCGGCTATTTATTCTACGGCATCAAACAAAAATTTGTTTTGGGCCAATCCAGCAGCAGGAACAAATAACCACTTAACCTATGTAGAAGGTACATCTACAATTACCAATCCAAGAAACACCCTTGCCAATCTTAAAACATTTTTTGTAAATAGAGAGCAAAGTTCTTTCGAAGAATCATTGGGTTCAACTGCAAACAATTTGAGTTTTTTAACAAGTTTAACTGGGTCTGATGTAAATTATTTAGCCATTGCTAATGGTACTTCTTCACAAGCTGAAAGTGGAGCAGATGTTATAACAACGCCTGCAATTACAGACGATTTTTTTGGAAATACAGGAAACAGAACCAGTTCACCAGACGTGGGTGCACATGAATTTACAGGCTCATCTCCTGCACCCTCATTGGCCTTGAACTCAATTACGCCATCTGGTAACCAATGTTCGGCAACTGCAAGACTAATTTCATTAGAAGCAACTACACCATCTGGCTCAATTACTGGCGTATCGCTCACCTACAACAATGGTGCTGGCAATACCAATGTGGCCATGGTCAACACAAGTGGAAATATTTGGGAATTTACCATTCCTGCCGCAATACCAACAAATTCAACTGTTTCATGGAGTGCAATTGCTACCAATTCTATAGGTTTAACCAAGTTATTTACGGGAAGTTCATACCAAGACGATCCATTGAATGGAGTAAGTGCGCAAATTAGCAGTTCTGCCAATCCAATTTGTATTGGTTCAACAGTGAATTTAACGGCTAGTTTGGCTAAGCCATCCGCTGTTACTTTAGGTGCAGGTGCTACAAATTCTGCAGCAATTGGATCTAGTTTTTTTCCAGGTGGTTTTGGAGGCGCAAAAACACAATATATTATAAGAGCAGCTGAACTTAGAGCATTGGGATTAACCGCGGGTAATATCACCTCTATGGGTTTTGAGCCAACAACAGCAGGTCAAACCTATACCGGTTTTAGTGTAAGTATAGGACATACCTCACAAACAACAGCGAATACTAACTTTATCATGTCAGGCCTTACTCAGGTATATTTAGGCACCTTAACAAACAATGGTTTCTTGCCGGTTGCAAATACACTCAATACGCTCAGTTTTGGAACAGGAACAGGCTCTTCATCTGCATTCAACTGGGATGGAGTATCCAATATTGTTGTGTCTGTTAGTTGGAGCAGTGTGCCATCAGCAACTACAGCAACATCATCAACCATGAAGGTAGATGCTCCAGGTTTTACCTGTTCGGTTTACTCACAAAGAGACAGTCAAACTCCCACAGTTATGTTGGCTACAACAACTGGAACAACAGCATCTAGCAGGCCTAGATTTACTTTTGCTGGTAATACAGCTGCAGCTATTACTGCTATTTCGTGGAGTGATGGTACCAATGTATTGGGTACTACAAATCCAATTGCTGTTTCGGCAAATGTAACAACAACTTATACTGCTAATGTAAGTACTTCAGGATGTACACTACCGGTAAATCCTTCAATTACATTGAATGTATCAAATCCACCTTCAACTCCTACAGCAATTGATGCTTTCAGTTGCCCTGGTTTGTCAAATGCAATGGTTGTATCAAATTCTAGCTTTACCACAACCAAATTCAAATGGTACAATCAAGCATCAGGAGGTTCGTTGTTGCAAAATGCTACAGCTAACAAATACCTGTTGCCATTAACTTCAGCTACTACATTTTTTGTCGCTGAAATAGATACTACCACACAATGTGAATCTCAAAGAGTGCAGTTAAATGCCGGTGTAAATAGTTTAAACATTACTCCAACATCAGGTTCATATTGTGCCGGAGCCGGAGCTCAACTCGACTCTTTGTATGCTGTTTCTTCTAATATTCAGTTCACCTCGTTTACTTGGAACAAACTTACACCTTCAGCAAATTTTACAGGTACTACTTCAGGGCCTGCAACAGAAGTTTCAATTACACAAACCAGTGATTTTTCTGTGACAGCATCAGATGGAAATTGTTCGCAAACAGCATTTGTTTCTATAGGTGTTTATGATTTCCCAATTCCTAGTTTGTCAGTCACACCAAATGATACAGTTACACAAGGTTCACAGTTTACAGTAAACTCAGGCTTAAGTGCAGGTAATTTTTCTGTTGCAACTATTCCATTTTCTCCAATTACAGCACCAAGCAATCAAACCTTTTTATGCAGTGCTGGCAGTACCACAGCCCCTGCAGGAACAACCCTGAGTGGGGGAGATTTAGATGACGGTGGTTGGTTAAACATACCGCTAGGTTTTAACTTTAATTATTTTGGCAAATCGTACACCAATATTGCAGTAGGTACAAACGGAACCATGATGTTTGGTTTAACATCAACAACCCCTTTAGGCACTTACTCATTTACAGGAGGCTTTCCATCTACATCAAACCCAGCAAATGTAATAGCTGCTGTGAGTCAAGATAATATATTGTCATCAGCTGGTAGCATTTCTTATTGGACCTCAGGTTACGCGCCCAATAGAAAATTTGTGACTCAATACAATGCAGTACCTGCCTACAATTCATCAGGTTTTACTACTGCTCAGGTTATTTTATATGAAACTACGGGGATCATAGAAATTCATATTACAAATTCTACAACTTCGTATGCAAAATATGTAGGTTTACAAGACAGTTCAAGAACCATTGGTGCAGCACCAATAAACGGTGCCACTGCAACCATTACAACCAATAGAGCTTTTCGTTTTTCGCCTCCTAGTAATTACAATACGGTATGGTCACCATCGGCAAGTTTAACAGGTACTACTTCTGGAACCAATGTGTTCAATGCAACTACAAATTTTGTCAGTACAGGCCAGTATAACGTTAGTTTAACTCTCACTAATTTGGTAACAGGTTGTACCAATTCAGCATCCCCTTCGTCTATAGATTTATGGGTTGTAGATGCTCCATTGGATCCAATTACTCAAGGTACCGTCATCTGTGGTCCCAAAATAGCCACAATTTCAGTTACCAATGCATCAAGCTTATTGCCTTCAGATTCTATTACATGGTATGATGCAGCTACTGGGGGTAATTTAGTGGGTAGAGGAGCTAATTTCACAACACCTTTGGTTGCAGCAACCACAACTTATTTTGCTGAAACAGCTAATTTGTATGGTAAAAATTTAGGAGGAAGAGTTCCTACCACTGTTACATATGTAGCGCCACCTGCTTTGCCAATTTCAAGTAACCAAACAGCATGTAACAATTCGGTATCTTCGCTTACCGTAACCTCACCCAATACAACTTATACTACTTTCAAATGGACACCAATTGCCAATTTGTTCGATGATCCAAATTGTACAATTCCAATTGATACCAACAATTCCTATTTCACAGTTTATTTTAAATCAGCTACTCCAGGTTCTGTTGTATATTCATGTACAGGTAGTAACAGTGTAGGTTGTAAAGAAACAGGTTCTACTGTAGTAACAGTTCAACCTGCATTATCTGCATTATCTATTTCACCAGTTACAGACACATTGTGTAACACAGGTGCTACTCTCATTACTGTAAATAGTGGTAGTGCAGCTTTTGCTGCAAATTCTACTAGGTGGTTAGACACGTATGGAAATATCATTGCAGGTCAAACAGGAAAAACATTTACAACACCATTGTTAAACAACAATCAAACCTATTCATTTGAAGCAATTGATGGAACAGGCAATTCTTGTTTAATTTTATCACAAACCATTACTTTCGATAGTATACCTGCTCCAGTTACGGTTAATTCCGCTCATTGTGGAGAACAAGTTCCAACATGCGCTGCATCGGGTGCAAATACTGGTCAATTTTACAAATGGTATACCGTTGCTTCGGGAGGCACACCTATTCCAAATGAAAATGGTGCTACACTAGCAAACTATTTGTTAGCATCAACTACAACTTTGTATGTTTCTATTTCAGATAACTCTTGTGAAAGTGCAAGAACTCCCGTAACAATTAATGTAACAGTTCCTGATGCTATTTCAGTTGTTTCAAACAGAAACAATCCATTGTGTTTGGGTTCAACTCGAGATTTGGTAGTAAACCAAACGGGTTCAACTAATAATTACGGATTTACATGGACCAGTACAGATTACATCAATAGTGGTATGAGCGGAGCAACAGCTACTTCAGCTGGATCGCCGGTTTCAGTTTTACCAACTGTAGAAGGCACCTATTATTTTACAATTACTGCCATTGAATCTTCAACGGGTTGTATTGTTAAAAGTAGAGATACTTTAACAGTGATTAATCCTTTTGGAATCTTAACCAACACCATTTCAATGAGTCCTTCAACGGTATGTCAAGGTGCACCTGCTACGCTTACTTTAAACACAACAAATACAGGAGTGGGTGGCGGAACAGCACCAACTTATTCAGCACCACCTGCAGTAAGCAATCCTGTTACTGATGAAGATATTGGCAATGTAAGAATCAGTTCAGGTTCAACCATTTTATTGAACAATACATCAACCATTAATTCATTAACAGGAACACTCGGCACAGCAACTGGCACTGCAGGTAGTTTCTCAAATTTTACAGCGCTTTCAACTACGCCATTGAATGCAAGTCAAACCTATTCATTTAGTTTAACTTCAATTACAACTGCTTCTAATTATGGAAACACTTTAGCATTTTACATAGATTACAATAGAAATGGAGTGTATACAGATGCAGGTGAAAGGGTATTTGCAGAAGCAGCAACTGTTTCTGGACCTCATACCGTTACAGGTACTTTTGCCATACCAGCTGGTGCATCAACAGGCTTAACCAGAATGCGTGTCATTTGCAATGAAGGTTTAATTAATAGTCCAACTCAATCTGTTTCATATGGCGAATACGAAGAATACTTATTGTACATCAGTCCTGCATTTACTTCATTCTCTTGGAGCGATGGAGTGAGTCAAGTAGGAAGTGGTAAAACGTTTAATTTCACTGCAGGTAACCCTACCAATTATGAACTTACCATGAACCTACAAGGATGTGAAAGCAAAATTCAATATGCGGTCAATCCAGTTACATTGCCTACAGCTCCTGTTGTTACCAATGCTAACCAATGTGGTATCATGGTGCCAACTTTATTGGCTACGGGTGCCAACAATGGAGACTATCGTTGGTTTGAAAATTCTGCTGATACAGGAGCTATTGCCAATGAAACTAACGGCCAGTTAATTTCTTATATGGTTTCTAAAGACGATACTTTATATGTAGCTATTAGCAACGGAACTTGTTTGAGTTCTAAAATACCAGCTATTGTTTCTGTTGTTCAACCAGACACCATTATAGCTAGCTCAAATATTGTTGCTAATGCTTGTATCAATTCAAATTTAAATTTGTCGGTTGCTCAAAATCAAAGCAACAACAATTACCAATTTACATGGGATGCATTGCCTTTAAACGGCAGCGGAATTTCAACTCCAACCGCAGGCAGTATTGGAACCCCAACCATTGTATCGCCATCAGATACTGGCGTGTATACTTACAAAGTTTCGGGCTTTGATCCTTCTACAGGTTGTCAAACCATTTCAACTGTAACAGTCAATGTGATCAATCCTTTTGCAAATGTCAACAGTACAATTGCGGTATCACCATCAACGGTATGTCAAGGTTCGCCAATTCAATTGTCAATAGGGGGCACTGGTGCCAATCCTACTTATACAGCACCACCTGCAGTAAGCAATCCTACCAACGACGAAGACATTGCAAACGTAACAATTAGCAGAGGTGCAACTGTTATCATTAACAATACAACCAGTATCAATTCATTGTCTGGTAGCATCGGAACTGCCACAGGAACTGCGGGTAGTTACAGTAACTTTACAGCCTTTGGCCCTTATACTTTAAATCCAGGTCAGTTGTACAACTTCTCATTGCGGTCATCAACAACGGGTACTTCTTATGCCAATTCAATGGCTATATACATCGATTACAACCGCAATGGATTGTTTACCGATGCAGGCGAAAATGTGTACGTTGCAAGTGCAACAATTTCAGGTCCACATACCGAAACAGGTACCTTTACAGTACCAAGTAATGTAGGTTATGGGGTTGTAAGAATGCGTGTCATTTGTAACGAGGGTTTAATCACAAGTCCAACACAAGCAGTTTCGTATGGCGAATATGAAGAGTACAGTATCAATCTTTCGCCAGCGTTTAATTTGATAAGTTGGTCCGATGGAACTAACTCACTAGGCACAGGAAATTCAATCAGTACCACTATCAATACTGCAACCAATTATGAAGTTACCATGAACATTGCAGGTTGTACCAAAACCACACAAGCATTTGTAAATCCTTTGGCCTTACCTAGTGCTCCTGTAGCTTCAAATTCTGCTCATTGTGGCAATATGGTACCATCTTGTATGGCAACCGGAACTACAAATGGAAATTACAGGTGGTATACCGCTTCAACCGGCGGAACAGCAATTGTTGGAGAGCAAGATGGTTCTTTAAACAATTACAAAGTCAATTCAACCAGAAGTTTATTTGTTGCCATTACCGATGGTTCATGCGAAAGTCCAAGGTCTCAAGTAGACATAGATGTAACAGTACCTGATTCAATTTTTGCAACAGCATCAACCACCACAAATGCATGTGCAAATGGAAACATCAATTTAAACATAGGTCAGGTTATTCTCAACAACAATAATTATGGATTTAGTTGGGAAGCTACACCTGTAACAGGTAGTGGTTTAAGCGGTTCTACCAATGCTGCATTGGGTGCTCCTTTAACCATTTCTCCAACTGCAGCTGGTACCTATAATTATAAAGTAACGGGTTACGAAGCAAGCACAGGATGTATGGTTACCAATAGCATAAATGTAACAGTTATCAATCCGTTTAAAGATGTAGTAGCAACTGCT
This sequence comes from Bacteroidota bacterium, assembly GCA_947462865.1. Classification (GTDB taxonomy): domain Bacteria; phylum Bacteroidota; class Bacteroidia; order UKL13-3; family UKL13-3; genus CAISCU01. The sequence goes on from CANHRW010000018.1 coordinate 16,042, forward strand.
GTTTCAAGCAATGGCTTAAACTCAATTTGTCAGGGTACATCAACTACACTCTCGGTTAAAGCATACAATCCTACTCCAGCAAATTATATCAATCCTTCAGTTTCAAGTCCATTAACCGATGAAGACATTGGTACAGTAATTATTTCACAAAATGGTACCCCAATTATAAGCAATACTACCACTGGTGGTTCATTGGTTGGAACAATTGGAACAGCAACTGGAACCGCAGGAAGCTACAGTAATTTTACCAATTTTGGCCCATTTGCATTTACTGCAGGTCAGGCGTACAGCTTTTCATTGACATCTATTACACAAGGAACCACCAATTATGGCAATTCATTTGCCATATACATCGATTACAATAGAAATGGGGTGTTTACAGATGCTGGTGAAAGGGTATATGCCGCATTGGCAACTATTTCTGGCCCACACACTGAATCAGGCTCATTTACCATTCCTTTAACTGCTGCTAACGGACTTACTAGAATGAGAATCATCTGTAACGAAGGCCTTATCACGAGCCCAACTCAAGCAATTTCGTATGGCGAATTTGAAGAATATGCATTAAACATATCAAGTACTGAATTGGCAGGTGGTTTACTACCAGCTTCAATTGCTTATTCATGGAACAATGGTACAGCCACACTTGGTTCAGGAACGAGTATTAACCATGCACCAGCTGTTACCACCATATACAATGCAACTTTAACAGCTTCAGGATGTTCAATGACAGCTTCTCCTGTTGCGGTAACTGTTGATTTGTTGCCTGTACTTACCTCAGTTACCAGTGTGTCTAATTTAAATGCAAGTTCATTTGATTTAAATTGGAGTATGGCCAACAATGCCAATAATTTTAGAGTTGACATTGCTACCGATTCCTTGTTTGCAAACAAGTTAACTGGCTACAACAATTTATCAGTAAATGGAACTTCTATTTCAGTTACAGGATTGCAAGTAAATACCACTTATTATGCAAGAATGAGAGCCGAAAACAATTGTGGTTTTTCAAATTATTCAATCACTCAAAAAGTAGAAACATTTGGAAGCACAGCATTGCAAGTAAAAGCAATTATTGAAGGCCTTCATGTTGGTGCTGGTTTGATGACTTCTGCAGTGAATAATTTTGACTTTAATTTACCAAGCAACATAGCAGATACTATTACCATTGAATTGCACGAAACCACAAGTGGAACATACAATACAGTATATTCAGAAAATGTTCCAATTTCAATCAATGGTATTGCCAATTTAACCATTCCAAGTAATTTCAGCATGGGTTCATATTACCTTGCAATTAAACACAGAAATTCAATCGAAACTTGGTCTGCATTTCCTGTATTCATGGGTGTTACAACCAACTATGACTTTACCACTGCAGCAAGCCAAGCCTATGGGTCAAATTTAGTGAACAACACCCTGGGTCAATTCATGATTTACAGTGGAGATATTAACCAAGATGGCTTTATTGATGGAAACGATTTCATTGATGTTGACAACGACAATGCAATTTTTGCAGCGGGTTATATTTACACAGACTTAAACGGAGATGCATTTGTTGATGGTAATGACTTTATTGTTATAGACAACAACAACAGCAATTTTATTGGACTTGCAAGGCCTTAGAAAAATATTTTTTGAAAATTCTAAATTTTGAATAAATTTGAATTAGCTGACAATAATTAAAAACAATATAAATTAAAAACTACACTATATGAAAAACATGATCAAAAGAGGCCTCATTGCCGCGTTAGGCTTAATGATGTCTCTCAACTTGATGGCTCAAACGAATTTTGAGTGCCGAGTAGAGAACGAATCTTATCCATCAGCCACTACCTATGAGTTTGATGTGAGATTGTA
>CANHRW010000019.1 GCA_947462865.1 Bacteroidota bacterium
TATTTGAAAAATCTTTACAAATAGCGCTTTCAATCAATGCAAAACCACTTATTGCTCAAAATTATAATGGGTTAGCGGCCATTGCTATTCATGAAAAATTATATGTAGATGCTGGCACCTATTTTAAGAAAACCATTGATATTGCAAAACCGCTAGGGTTAAACATACAACTAGAAGAAGCCTATCAAGGATTGTCATCAATCTACAAATCGTTAAATGACGAGAGCAAAGCAAGGGCGTTCAGTGCATTGAGCAAAGAAATCAGCGATTCTATATACAATGATTCTATTTTAAAAAAAGCTGCTGATTTACAATTGAGGTATGAATCTGAAAAGAAACAAAATGAAATTGAACTTTATAAAAAAAATAGTTTAGTCAATGACCTCAATTATAAAAAAGAAAAACAATTGAGGTATTTTTTTACAGCATTATCTGCTTTGTTGGTTGTACTATTTGGGGTTGTATTTTTATTTTACAATCAAAATAAGCGCACCAATCAACAACTAAATAACCGGAACGAAGAATTACTCATTAAGAATATTTCAATTGAACAACAAAGTGAACAACTTGGTCAATTAAATGAAGTAAAAGACCGGTTTTACGCTATTGTATCACATGACCTAAGAAACAATTTGAGCACCATGAAATTGTATTTCGATTTAATTTCAAATCCTCAATTTAAACCTGAAAATCAGAAAGAACTCACTAGAGAAATTGCATACTCAGTTCAAAACACCATAGACCTTTTGGAAAATTTATTGGTTTGGGCATCTAGCCAATTAAAAGGTATTAGTATACAGGCTACTGCAGTAAATTTATTTGAAATTAGCAACAATACCATTGAGTTGATCAATGGTGCTGCAAATCAAAAAAACATTCAAGTCATCAATTGTATACCTGCTGGAACTAGTTGTTTTGGAGACAAAAATATGATTGAATTGGTGATGCGTAATTTAATCTCAAACGCTGTTAAGTTTACAACTGAAAATGGTCAGATACAAATTAAGAGTTCTATTGATGATTCAATTGTTTGTTTTAGTGTCATAGACAATGGTGTTGGCATTGAACCAAACAAAATTGAAAGCTTATTCGATGCCTATAAAAATAGCAGTACAAAAGGCACAGGAAACGAACAAGGAACTGGATTGGGGCTCATGCTGTGTAAGTTGTTTGTAGAAGAAAATAAAGGCAAAATAGCTGTAGAAAGCCAAATAGGAAAGGGCAGTACATTTACTGTCACCCTTCCTATTTATAAAATTTAGTTTAGAACAGTCGCTTCTATTAATGAATACGTATTGACTTTGTAAAAACTTTATTTTGGAATTGGATTCTCAAATAAAACACACCTGACAAGCCCTCTGTTTTAATTTGGGCCTTGGTATTGTCTATTATTGATTCAATATTGACAGCTGCACCTAATTGATTAAATAGTTGAATGGATTCAATTTTAGCATCTGACGCAATCACATTGAACAGTCCATGATTGACTGGATTTGGGTAGATGGTGATTGTATTAAAATCTGAAAGTTCGTTAAAACCAGTTGATTCTATTTTCTTTAAACAAATGATTCTACTTTCAGATTGATGAACTGCTTGTTTGTATTTTTCTGAAAGATGCCAATTGATAAAAATAGAATCATTGATGGCAATAGTTGCTAAATACTTGTCAAATAATTGCTGCTTTGAAACAGAATAAAGGGTTTGACCATTGTTCATATCAAATGAAACAGTGTCTGTTTTGTTTGAGTTTACAAAATTGAGTGTTTGATTAGTAAAAGGATTAGGATTGCTCCATTCAAATTCTATGGAATCTAATTGATTAATTGAACCATTACTAAAACTATACTGAACAAACGGCAATGGTTTAATCAATTCTATAGGTTCAAAAATTAATACGTTCCTAAATGTACCTGTATTCGTATTGAGTGCTTGAAGGGTATCGTTGAATTCATTTTTATTAAATAAAGCATAAACCAAGCATTGAACAGTTAATGAATCGCCCCTATCTAACGGAAATTTATTTAAAACTGAAGCAATTGGGAATTTGTATTCTAATACATTTCCTACATTCTCAGTTAGTAAATCTTTGTTATTGATGAGCAACGCAATCCTATAAGAAGTAGCATTAGCAGATGGTGACCATACCAATTGTAATGTTCCTGTATCATTCAATTCTACCTCAATATTGAACCCATTTAAAGGAGAGATTAGATTGAAATTAGTCAGAATCTTATTTTCTCTTTTTACATAAATCTGTAAAATATTTGCGCTTTTAATAGACTTCCCTTGGCTGTTAGAGGCAAATACATTAAAAGTTAATACTATTGAATCTCCATAGTTCAGACCTAATTTTTGGGTTAAACTATCTAATAAGGTAGCATTTAAAATGAGATTGTTGTCTGTAGTATTCAGACTGAACAAATGTGAAATTCCTGCTGTTAGATTTTTAGATGTATCAATTGTCAACAAATAAGCATCTGCATACCTTGAACTTTGCCATTCTAATTTTAACGCATTGCCTTTTTTAACATTTGCCTCAAATTGATTGGAAATTGGAATTAATAAATTAAAAGCTTCAGGAATTAATGGTGATTTCAAATAACAAAATACTGATTGCATAGAAGGTAATGAATCGTTGAAATTGCTATAAGACCAAATTGTGAGGTAAATGGGAACTGAATCACCTTTAGCTAGTTTTAAAGATTGAGATAGCGTCTTTAGTACATCAAAATTTAGTTGAAAAGTGGTATCGGTTGTTAAGATTGTATTTTTAACCAACGGTAACTTTTCTATATCAGCTGTAGTATCTATTGAATAAGTGTAAAAATTAGCCCCAACTGATGCATTCCAATTTAAATCTAAAGGTCTGAAATTGATTGAATCTAATTCTATAGACTTTTGGTTAAAAGAAGAACTCACTGAAAAATTATCTAAACTATAAATATCATTATTGTTTGAACTCATTATATTGAGTTTGAGATCGCCTGTTAATTTAAAAATAGCAATGTTTGATTCAACAACTTGTGCAGGGACTATTGCCCCATCATTGGTATTAGAATTCAACCCATTGTTATTATTTGAAACTAAATATAACGTTGAATCATTTTGTAAATGAACTCCTGAAACAGAATTGAAAATAAGTGGTAGGCCATTTTTATATAAATCTAAATAATTGGTTTTTGTGGCAGGTACAATTTGATTCGATGTCAAACCGCTCTCATTAATAAGTAGCTCAACTGGGCCAGTGTTCCCATTATATGTAAAAATTTTATTGTCAATTCTAGTAGCATTATTTATTGAAATTCTGCTGATTCTTTTGACTTGCTTATTCTGATTTTCAGCATGTTCATAAATTAAAAATTCATCATTACTGATAGCAATTAAATCATCAATTACCCAATCAGAAGCTGCAATCTCAGATTCATCACCAGGATTCAAAACAAGGTATGTATTCAGTTGATGGCTAATAGGATCGAATGAAACCAATCGGTGTATTCTATCAGAATTGGTGATAGAATCAAAAAACAAAGGCTTTGCCGAAATGCTATATAGCAATTGATTAGGTGTTTTAGTTAAATTTCTAAAACCATAACCAGGTCTAGTATATTTTAATTGGTTATCGATTAAAAAATTAGAATCAACTTCAAATGCACTGTACCTATTGATAATTTTATAGCTCGCATTCAAACAAACAAATGCTGAACGAAACTCATCTATAAACCAAAAATGATTATTCAAAACAACTAAACCTGCCGGATTGTAACCATTTTCAGAATATGGTGCTATTTTGTTTGAGATATCTTGTGAACAATCAGTGATCGTATCTAAAAGGTATTCTTGTTTTTTAAAGTCACTTATACTTTTGCTCAAATAACCATCAATTGCAGTTTTAAAGTTATGTTGAATAGGACGTTCATTTAACACCGAGTAAAAATTACTATCTGAATTGATTTTAATTTTTACAATGGATGGATTATAATTTATACTTGGATAAATTCGAAGGCTTTTTGGACTACAATTTAAATTGCTTGGTATGATTTGTGGACCACTACCTGATACTAAATAAAATTCATTTTCATTTGTTGAATTGATCAACGACTGGTAATTCCCTTCAACTACAGAAATACCATTTAAGTTTGCTATCACTTTTGTTTTTTGAGGCGAAATTATTTGAGGCAATGGGTGTGCCCTTAACTGTACCAAGTCGAATCTATATGTTCCTGAAGTTGCATAATTTGATGTTGTCCCCAAATAAGTACTCCCATTTGGCGAAAAAGTGGAAACAATTCTTATGGCAAACAAAGGGTTGTTGTTTACACCTGCTACACCTGAAAAATCAGCAGTTCTATAGATAAAAGTGTTTGAAACCAAAGATCGGTATAAACTATTTGTAGTATCTGTTCCTGGTCCAGTATACTGAATCCAGTTTAGCCCGTCAATTGTATATAATAATTTTACAAATCTACTAGAGGTAGCAGAGTGCCTTTGGTACCATGAAAAAAATAAATTACAATAACCACTGGTATTCATCTTAAATACAATCCCAGAGGTATCTCTTCTTGTTCCATTAACAGGAAATGTAGTCAATTGGATGGCAGAATTATCCCCTATACTGCTCGAATCATTAATAACACCATCACTGAAAGTATTGATTACAGTCCCTGCTAATTGCATAGTTCCATTACCTATTTGAGGCATTCTAGTTCCACTTGCAACTGTAGCATCTGCTAAACGTAATGAATCTTTGGTGTTAAAAGTCCATCTATAAATCGTAGACTGTGCAGCTAAAAGAAATGGCAATACCATTAAAAAGGAAAATGTAACTTTTTTCATGGATACAAAAATAAAATACAAAAAACGCATGTATGTTAATTCTATATTAACAATATAAAACAGAAAAAGCGGTCATAAAGACCGCTTTTTCTGGTAAAATTTATCATTAATTATGGCTTGGAAACACCAATAAAAAGAGAGTTATTGTTGTCTATCATAATAAAGTCGTTTCCATCTACAAATCCATCACCATTTGCATCAGTGTACAAATAACCACTGGCAAAATTGGTATTGTCATTATCTACATCAATAAAGTCATTTCCATCAACAAATCCATCTTGGTTGATATCACCACCATAGATTGCAAAAACATCATCTTCAACCATAACCTGGTTTGATCCATATGCACTTTCAGCAGATACGGTAAAATCAAATAATTTAGATGCTGAATTAAACAATACAGGGTTCGCACTCCAAGTCTCAATTGAGTTTCTATGTTTAATAACAATGTAATATTCTTTGTTAAACATTGATTTTGGAAGTATCATAGAGGTTAAACCAGTGATTGATAAAGTTGGACTCAAAGTCAATTCAGATAAATTGGTAATTGGATCTACAAAATCAACTGTGATTAAGTCGGCATCATTTTCAGTATAATTACTTACAGCTGAATTAAATAAAGCTGAAGTCATGGTTCTATTACCTGTAAAAACACCTTGTAACAATACACTTAAATCAAACTTAATAGAAGCAGGCAAATTAGCAAGATTATTCAAATGGTTAGTTTGGTTGGTAATATCAGCTTGCAACTGTGTAGTTTTGTTGTAAGAAAATATCTTAGTTGGATAGGCTTGATTGGTCGTTGAAAAGTTCCAATTGATTGATGGTACTCCAGAGAATTTCTTGTTGTTAACCAATCTAATTGTTGCAATCAAAGTGCCGTCACCTGTGGTTGCTAATACTTTACCATTTGCATAACCACCTGTTGGTGATTTAGGCGTTAACCGGATATAATTTGGTGATACCAATTCCCAGTAAGACCTACCACTTCCGGTATTTACAGCTACAGGAGACTGTCCAGAACTTGTTAATTCTGAACTGCTAATGTATACTGCAACAGTTCCGCCATCTCTAAAAGAATTTGAAACTGAAAAGCCTCCTTGAAACTGCGAAAGTACAATTGGAAAATTTGAAACATTTGGATTTGTGTTTTTAATGTATACTTTGAATTCATAAATAGAATCACTGATGAAAGTATCATTGACCATTTTTGCGATGTATGAATTTCTTGTGATTACATTTGACTGATTCAAGTGTGATGTTTGATTGGTGATATCAACTTGCTGAGATGTAGCGGCATTATAGGCAAATATTTTAGTTGGATAAGCTTGGTTAGCAGCACTAAAATTCCAACTTAAATTTGGTGTTCCAACAAACGCAGTAGTATTGGTCAGTCTAAATCTTGCTATTCTAGTTCCATTTCCTGCAGCTGAAATACTGGTTCCATTGGCTAAAATTTTAGGCGTGATTCTGATATAATTTGGGTCTGTCAAATCCCAGAATGCTCTGCCAGAACCTGTATTGGTGGGTGTTGGAACTTGAGATGACAATAAGCCCGAACTACCTGAAATAACAGAAACAGCTATAGTGCCATTGTTTCTGAAAGTAGAAGATACACTCAATCCTCCTTGAAATTGAGACAACACAAAGGGATTGGTTGTTGTATTTGAACTGGTATTTTTTAAATATAGATCAAATTCATAGACGTTAGTAGCTACCAATGAATCATTTGTAATGACACATTGATAGGCTGATGGGAGTTGGGCATTTGCAGAAATTACTGCAAATGCTCCTAATGCCATCAATTTTATTTTTAAAAATAAATTTTTCATTTTACTGTATTTAACAGCTTCTGTTAAAATGGTCTGATTATTTGAATGATGTTTGCTACATTGTTATCTACAATTGACAAGTCAGTATTGTCAACAATTCCATCATAATTCACATCAGCTGGGATATATCCAATAACTGTTTGGTTATTGCTACAATCAGCTAAATCAGAAGCATCACACAAACCATCTTTGTTTAAATCTCCACTAAAAATTAATGAAACGGTACCTGTTGTTTTTACATTTTCTCCATAAACATTTGTTGAACCACAAGAGAAACAAATATCACTAGCAGGTGTAGCAAAAGTATTTCTGATAGTAACCGGCTTAGCACTCCAAGTTTCAATACTATTCCTACCTGATAATGCTACATAAAATGATTTACCCAATTCTGAACTAGGTACATTTACACTACCAACTCCATTTGAATCTAAAACTGTTGTGTAAGTTTGAACCATCTCAAAGGGAGCAGTAGTGGTATATAGTTTTATGGTTACTGAATCTGGAACTTGCTTGCCTGAACTTGCATTGTATGTACCCTCAACAAAAGCTTTTACACTCAATACTGCATTTGCAACTGGTACAAAAGTAGAATTGGTATAATCATTATTAATCGGATCAAAACTTGCCCAACCTGCTGTCCAATCTGTATTACCAAATGCTCCTTTATAGTTTACAGGAGTAATATTTGGATTTGCAGACAATTTTGTTGAAGAAGTGAAACTAAAATTAGACCATTGAGCAGCTCCTGTTGGAGGCAACAATTTAGAAATTGGATTATTGATATCTAAACCTGTTAAACCAACTTGTGACAAGGTTACTGTATCATTAGCTCTTGCACCAAACCAAGAACGTATAGCAGAAATGGTGCTAAATACACCAGAACCAGCTAAAAATGGCCTATTGGTTGAATTATTTGCTGTAATATGCGCCATTGTGTTGTTTCTAAATTCAGCTGAATCAGAATTTTGTCCTGATGCAGATTCAGCACCATCTATAAATAAACCTACACCCCAACCAGCAAAAACTGAATTGAATATACTTAACTGTGAACCACGACGGATACGAGCTCCTTTTCCACCATCACCATTAGAAACTCCTCTGTAACCACTTGCAAGTGTACCATCAAATGCAGCACGAGGTCCAATTGAAGTTACGTTTGAAAAAATGGCTCTGGTTCTTGGCGCTGTATAAAATGAAGAGAAAACACCACCTGTTGGCGCATCATTGTTATCAGATTCAAAACCTTCAGAGGTAGAAACTGATGGGTTATCTGCTACTTGTGGATCACGAATAGCCAATGCAAACTGAACTGTTCCAGAAAAACCATTGTCTGTATCAAAATCATCGTCTAGGGTTTTGTATACGATTAGGTTTTTACAATTAACCGTTCCGCCGAACCATTCAAAACCATCATCTCCACAAAAAGATACTTGAACATTTTCTATGGTTGTACCACTTCCAACACCCGCTAATGTAATGCCATTGGTTTCATTGTTAGATGCAAATGCAATTCCTGGAAATTCAATACGAACAAATCTAAAAATTCCTGAATTATCGTCTGAAATATTACCCCCAAATAAACCAGCAGCACCAAACAAACCACCTTCAACTTGTCCAAAACCAACAGGAAAATTAACAGGTGCTCTACCACATATGATAACACCACCCCAATCACCAGCAGCTCTTGCACCTGCAGGTTGATCTGATGTAAACACGATAGGCCTATTTGCAGTTCCTTCTGCAATAATTTTTGCACCTCTTCTAACGATTAAAATAGCTTTGTTACTAGAATTCTTAATACCTTGAATGATTGTTCCTGGTTGAATGGTTAAAGTATAACCACTATCAACATTTACTTGACCAGAAATTTTCCAAATTTTATCGTTAGTCCATGTTGTATTGGTTGAAATACTTCCTGAAACTGTTTGTACAGTTGGTTGGTAAGTTACTGTATAATCTGCATTGATTGGGTTCCAATTGGTCCATCCTTGGGTCCAATCTGTTGAACCAAATGCTCCTCTGTATGATACCGGAGTGAAGAATGAATTTGTCAGTTTGTTTGAGTTAAAACTTGCTCCTGTTAATTGTCTTGATCCTGAAACTGGTAATAACTTGTTCATAGGATTGCTTAATTCAAATCCCGTTAAGCCTAAATTTGCCAATGTAGTTGTGTCATTGTTTCTAGCTGCAAACCAAGAGCGTAAATTAGAAATGGTAGCAAATGCGCCTGAACCCAATAGAAATGGTGCATTAGTAGTGTTGCTGGCGGTCATATGCCCAAAAATATTATTCTTGAATTCAGCAGAATCTGAATTTTGACCTGAAGCAGATTCAGTACCATCAATAAATAAACCAACACCCCAACCTGTAAAAACTGAATTCAGAATACTCAATTGTGAACCTCTGCGAATTCTTGCACCTTTACCTCCGTCTCCATTAGAAACACCTCTGTATCCACTTGCTAGTGTTCCATTGCTTGCAGTTCTTGGGCCAATACTTGTTATATTAGAAAAAACTGCTCTTGTTCTTGGACTTGTGTAATAGTTAGAAAAAACACCATTTGCTGGCGCATCATTGTTATCAGATTCAAAACCTTCCGATGTAGAAATAGAAGGATTATCTGCTACTTGAGGATCACGAATGGCAAGACCAAATTGTACATTTCCTGAAAAACCATTATCGGTATCAAAGTCATCATCTAAAGTACGGTAAACTACTAAATTTTTACAATTTACAGTACCTCCAAACCATTCAAAACCATCATCTCCACAATAAGATACTTGAACATATTCTATTGTTGTACCGCTACCAACACCAGCAAGTGTGATACCATTGGTTTCGTTATTCGATGCAAACGCAATACCAGAAAATTCGATACGTACATACCTCAAAATACCTGAGTTATCGTTACTAATGTTTCCTCCAAATAAACCAGCTGGTCCGAACAAACCACCCTCAACTTGACCGTAGCCAATTGGAAAATTAACTGGGGCTCTACCACAAATAATTACACCACCCCAATCACCAGCAGCTCTTGCTCCAGCTGGTTGGTCAGATGTAAAAACAATTGGTTGACTTGGCGATCCATTTGCAATAATTCTTGCACCTCTTTTAATAATTAAAATAGCCTTATTGGCACTGTTTTTAATTCCTTTGATAATGGTCCCTGGTTCAATTGTTAAAGCGAAACCACTGTCGATGTTTACTTGTCCACTGATTAAATAAATAGAATCGTTGTACAATGTACGATTTTGGTAATTACCAGCTGTTAAAGTGCTGGTAGGTGCTTGAGCAGAAGCATAACCACCCAGGATTATACCAATAATTGAAAGCACCAAACGATGAATTTTGATTTTCATTTTTTATAGAGTTTTAAGATTATTTCTAGGTCTCAAAACTAAATACCATTCTTGATGCAATTCTTATGTTAAAATTACTTTTAGATTATCAAATTCGAAACACAACGACCTATTAATAAACAATAACTTAACAACGACATAACATGCAAATATTTTATCTGAAATAGCTTTGTAAGAAAATTACAACAGCATGAACATCCGAATTCAATTACTCTTAATTTGTTTGTTAATTTCAACATACACCTTTTCTCAACAACCAGATTACAACGTTTCAATCAAAAACGAAAAATTGGTAGATAGTAGAGAACTTCAATTTGATGTATACATCAAATCAATTGGGAATAATACATTTGAATATGCATCATTTCAGGCTGGAATTAATGTTTCTACTAGGTTTATAAATGGTGGTACAATTACTGTAGATACACTTGCAGGAAATTCTGATTTCAATATTTCTAAACAAAGCCCTGTCATCAATAAACCGTCTTCATCATGGGATGCAACGAATAAAAGAATCAAAATAATCGCTCAGCAACCTCCTGGTGCAGGTAATGGAAAAATAGTTAGTCAAACTGGTGATGGGGATAAACTAGCTAGATTTAGAATCATAAACAGCGTTGATTTTGATACTACATTACCCAACTTGAGTTTTAATTTTGGTACAGCCATCTCATGGACAACAAAATTATTTGCATACATAAATGGTGTATCAACTGAAATAACAGATCAAAATAAAATCTTAAATAGTGAAAACAGCATTATTCTTCAAGAACCAATAAATACAAGTAATAGCTTAAAAATATCAGATGTTCAAACCAACGGAATACAATTAAACATCAATGAAAGAAATAATGCACAAAATGTATTAATACTAATCAATAACAAACAAACTCCTAGTTATGTTCCAATTGATGGGGAAGAATTCAATGCAAACCAATCATTTTCAAATGCACAAATTCTGACAGACAGTAGCCGTGTAATCTATGATGGTGTTGCTAACAACTCTGGCATAGACATAGCTGGCTTAAATGAAAAAACCAATTATTATTTTACAGCTTTCTTATACAATGGTTCAGGAACAGCAAGGAATTACTTAATAACTAGTACAATAACAATAGATACCATTACCAAAACAAGTACAATAAATAATCCAATTGTTACAGGCTTCATGCCAAACATTGGAAATATTAATGATAGCTTCCAAATTAAAGGTACAAAACTATACCCTTTAGATTCAGTACATTTTGGAAAAACCAAACTAAATATCATCAATCACTACGGTGATTCAATTTTAGTGACAAGCGTTCCAAGTGGTGAATTAAGTAATCTAGTTAAGGTCTATACTTCTTATGGAAATGCTAGCTCACCTAGCTATTTTACAATTTTACCTAGCATTTCAACTGTTAACAATGAACCTGCCAATATTGGTGACAATATTGAAATCAACGGATTCAATTTTGAAGGAATCGACTCAGTTAAAATAGGTATCCTCTCACAAGAAATTATAGAGACAACGACCAATAAATTAACTTTTAAATTAAGCTATTACAACCAAGATGAAATCGTGAATATATTCTGTAAAAATGGACAGATAAATACTAAATATAAAATCAGATTTAAACCTAGTATAATCAATATCACCCCAAGACTTGGTACAACAAAAGATATCATTACTATCCAAGGGAAAAACCTTTACAATATTGACAGTGTAATGGTTGGAAACATAAAAGCAACCATTAAAAATAGCTATCCAGATACCAGTATAGAGATCAACATTCCACCTATGGCAATAACTTCTAAAATTACTGTCTTTGCAAAAAATGGAAGTGTTACAAGCAACGACTCTCTAAATATTGTATCGGGTTTTGAAAATTTCAGCATGAACAACAACATTAAAAGCTATTTCAACAGCAACAATGACCTTGTAATCTACACCCTTCAAAACAATAACCAAATAATTGGTATAAATATATACGATATCACTGGTCAAAAACTGTTTGAGACCTCAATGAATGAAATGAAATCAAACGAGATTACAATTAAAAATCAATTCATAGAAAATAGTAAACTATTTATGGTATTGGTAAAAACAGACTTGGGAAACACCCTCTTTAAGAAAATAATGCAATAGTTATGTCACTTTATAGATATCCATTTCTTCTACTTTCATTGCTATTTCCCACTCTCGCATTTACTCAAAATTGTGTATTGAGCGGTAAAGTTACAGACATTAAAAATGGAGAAGAGTTAATAGGTGTTACCATTAAAATTATGAATACCTCACTAGGGGCAATTTCAGATGTCAATGGTAATTATCTTATTAAAAATATTCCAGGTAATAGTGAATACAACCTTGAAATAAGTTTAGTTGGATACCAAAGAAAAACCCTCAAAAATATTAATTTCGGGAAGGCTGAAAATAAAGTATTAAACATTGAATTGAATGCAAGTACCAAAGAACTTTCAGAATTTGTTGTAACAACTAAAATTGATAGACAAACTTCTGGAGGTTTATTAATTCAACAAAAAAACTTGGCAAGTATTTCAGATGGAATTTCGGCTGACATTATTAAAAGATCACCTGATAAAACAACAGGTGACGCACTCAAAAGGGTAAGTGGTGTAACAGTTCAAGACAATAAATTTGTTGTAGTTAGAGGCTTGGCAGATCGATATAATATTGCCTTAATAAATGGGGTAGACTTACCAACTACTGAACCCGATAAGAAAGCATTTTCTTTTGATATTATTCCATCTGCTTTAATTGACAATATGGTTATTTACAAAACTGCATCCCCTGAATTAAGAGCTGATTTCGGAGGCGGTGCAGTATATGTTACTACAAAAGATATTCCGGAGAGAAAAATTTTTAACATCAACATTAGTACGCAGTATAATCAGTATACCACATTCAAGCCCTATCTAGATTACAATGGTGGAAAATTAGATTTTTTAGGGATTGATGATGGTTCACGAGCATTACCCAAAACATTAATTGGATCTAAAGAATTTGGGAGTGCTAGTATTGATGAGGAAGTAAGAAATTCTAAAATGCTCGGAAGCAACTGGGGTATAAACAATCAAAATTCACAAACACCTGGTTATGGTATTCAAATAATATTTGGAAATAATTTCAAATTTTTAAACAAGGAATGGGGTGTTGTTGCATCAATATCTTCTAACTCAACACCAAAAACATACAACAACAATATATTTACTTATGGTGGCGGTGGTGCTTCCAACGATACCATTAAATGGTTTAGTTTAGAAGACAATACCTATGAAAAAAATCACTTAACTGGAATTTTATTCAATGCAGCAGTTAAGTTAAATAGCAACCACAAAATTTCATTCAAAAACTTAGCCAATATCAATGGAGAAGATGTTGTAATTAATAGATTCGGATATCAAAACGAAAATGGACTTTTTAATTTTGAAAAAGGTTTTGCTAGACAATTTACCAGTAATATTTTTTACAGTGGACAAGCTAAATATGAAGGATATATACCTGGTATCAAGTTAAAAATTAATGGTACTATTGGTTTAAATCTAACAAGTAGAGATATGCCCGGACAAAAAAGGCTTTTATACAACTCTTCGCTTGACGAATTTGACTCCGTTTTTAAAGTTGCATTTCCTGCTGGGTCACCAAATCCAATGCTTTCAGGGATGACTTACACCTATTTAAAGGAAAATGGAAACATCAATGCAATTGATTTAATTAGAACTTTTAAGTTCGGCAAATTTAAGCCCACATTGAAAACAGGCTACTACCAATCAAATAAAGAAAGAAACTTTAAGGCAAGAGTTTTTGGTTGGAGGCTAAATACGAATATTTATGCCAACCCATCATTATTAGAACTTGGCCCAGGTGAAATATTTGCAGATTCAAACATCACCAAAGACAGGTTTAGAATGAATGAAATTACCAGCAATACTGATACCTATACAGCATCATCTAAACTAAATGCTGCTTATTTTAGTATTGACCATTATTTGTTAACTAGACTGAGATTGAACTATGGCATTAGATATGAAAGTTTTAACCAAAAATTATCATCTATTGACCCTTACCTTTCAAAAGATACTACCTACGACAACACCTACAACAATTTCTTCCCAATAGTTAATCTGACATACAATTTAACTGAAAAAATAAATTTTAGAAGTTCATATTCTAAAACAGTAGTAAGGCCTGAATTCAGAGAAATTGCACCTTTTACCTATTACGATTATGTAAACAATACCATCACGTATGGTAAAAGTAATTTAAAGCCAATTCAGATAAACAACTTTGATTTGAGATTTGAAATTTACCCAACCGGTGGTCAAGTTTTTACACTTACTTATTTCCATAAAACCTTTGAAAATGCTATTGAGAATACATTTGATTATGGTTTAGGAAACAGAACAAGAACATACAATAACATTAAAAGTGTAGAATGTTCTGGTTACGAATTTGAATTTAGATTGAATCCAGGTATTTTAATCAATACCCCACAAAACTCGATTTCAAGATACTTTACCTTTAGTTTAAACGCCTCAATTATTAATTCAAAAGTTGATTTATCAAATTTGGCTGGAATAGCTGGAAGTGATAACAACAGACCACTTCAAGGGCAATCGGGATATTCTTTGAATGCGGGCATTTTAATAATGCCTCCAAGTGCAATTTGGAACTTTAACATTTTATACAATAGAATTGGAAGAAGAATGGCATTGGAAGGTGGTAGAGCAGAACTGCATATTTGGGAGGTTCCAAGAGACTTAATTGATCTTCAGTTTAGTTATCAACTCAACAAATATGTTACAGCCAAAGTAATAATTGGCGATATTTTGAATCAATACTATCGTTTTTATAGAGACACGGATTTAGATGGTAAATACACTTCAAATTCAACTGATGTAATTACTAATCAGTGTAGATATGGAACCAATTTTAGCTTTTCATTGGCTATGAATTTATTTTAATTGCTAATGAATTTTAGATTCATAGGCAACTATTGTATACTCATTTTTGATTGATAGCAATTTCCCAAATCATCTGTTATTTCAAGTAAATAAATTCCATTCTTCAAACTGTAAACACTTAAGTCAAGTTGTAAATTCCCGTTTACAATTTCTAATTGTTCTTCTATTCTACTAATTTGTCCAAGTTGATTGATGAGTAATAATTTCGCTGATATACCCTCCAAACCTTGACATTTCAAAATCGCATTTGAATGAATTGGATTCGGATAAATCTGCAAAGTATTTATTGATGAATTTTGACCTGTAAAAAGATGTTTGTAATTGGCATTTGAACCTTTATTAACAAACATTAGTCTGAAGCGTTGTTCACCTAAATATGGAGCACTTGACACATTAAAACTGTATTGATTTTGCGTTTGAATATTCAACACAACGCCCGTATAGGTATCTTCTAATAAAACATCATATCCGTCTATTTGGATAAGTCCTTTGAAACTCAAATGGTGCATTCCAGTAAAATTAGATTGTACCGCCAAAGGAATGATTATAAAATTGTCTACCTGTGCAATGGTCTGAATGGCACAATTGATGCCTTCTGTTGTTTTGGTGTATACATTGAGGTTGTTATTCCCCATTTTCTCAGTATCCATTTCATCCTTTGAATTTTGTGCAGTACCCGAAATGGCAACTATGGCTTCATCTTGCACTTTGTCAGGCTTCACAAATAAAATTCTGATTGCTGAAATTTCATTTTTAAACATGGTACTTGCTTGCAGTTGGGTTTGTTTAGCCATTTCTGTTAGCGCAAGTGAAGGGTTATTTGAATTTGCTTTTACAAAAAATGAGCTACCCGATTCTATGGTGTGACTCGCCTGATTGGTTCCCATTTGTAAGGCTCCATTCCAACTGGCATAATGGTCTCCTGATGGTTTGTAAATCCAATAAGCATTTTCAATATTGTTTCTTTGCCATGCTTGCGTATTGTCAGACCAAACAATACTGCTTGGGTATGGATTACCAATTAAATTCCAACCTTTGCCATTAGACGGACTATAGGTTACATTGAACTGAAATGGGCCTGTTTGTATGGTTCCTTTTGCAGACAATAAAACATCTTGTGCGTTGTATATGGTTGTTCCATTTAACAAACTACAACCTTGAGTTCTATTGCCTCTCACAAAAACATTGTAGCCTGTACCAGCAGTCAATTGATGAGTAATTGTTGAATGAATTCCTTTCCAAGCATTCGCATAAACAGTTGTTCCATATACGCCAGTTCCAAATGATATAGCTGTTTGTTCATTGTAGTTTAGCATGGAATAAGTACTGGTTGATGTGGCATCAAAACCATTGCTATTAGGCGTTAAATTGGGGCAAATTGACCCCCCAATACCTAATCCTGTAATATGTATTTGCTGTTGCCAACTCGATGCCACATTAGGTCCTTGGGCAAAAGGGGCTGCTAAATACCTATATCTTCTCCCTGAAGTTCCAGGAATGTATCTTTCTACCACAACTTCTCCATTCAGATAGTTCCCGCTTCCGGTATTTATTTGTGCTGTTTGTTGGGCTGTCGATTTCAATACTAAATTGCCTTGTGTAAATAAGGTGCCAGAAATTGGCACCAAGTTGCCTGTTAATTCTAATTTACTTCCCAGATTTAGCGATTGGTTATAGCTCAATTTATTTAATTTACAATCGATTGAATCGAGGTACAAAGTTCCTGCATTTGTTGTTCCAGTAAAATGTAAATTCCCATTTGCTGCTTTTATTTTTCCTGTACCACTGATGCTTTCCAATTTGAGTTCATTGCCATTTAAATCTAACACTGCTCCTGCTTCTAATACCATTGAGTTGATAGATGCATTGGTTGTAAGTATTGGCTCTGATAATACACAAGTAGCTTTAGCAGGAATCATTACTTTGCTACCCAATGTGGGTGCTGTCATACTCGGTTCAAAAGAATTTGTGGAAGATTGATAGACATACCAATTAGATGGATCTGAAAATGAATGACCCGTTCCTCTTCCAAAAATAAGTTGTTGATTCTCGGGTAAAATAGTTAAAACAGGCCTTTGAATACTGACTATAATTTTATTTGAACTGCTGGTTCCACATAGTACAGTTGAAGTTAACATGAGCTG
The DNA here is from genome assembly GCA_947462865.1 of Bacteroidota bacterium. Classification (GTDB taxonomy): domain Bacteria; phylum Bacteroidota; class Bacteroidia; order UKL13-3; family UKL13-3; genus CAISCU01. Next base: position 17,140 of record CANHRW010000019.1, read on the forward strand.
ATATTCACCAGAATTTAAAGCAGAGAAAATAGCAGCAGATGCACCATTTATTGCAAGGCCATTTTGGTACCATTGGTAGTTGACATTGTTTTGAGTAGGCGCAAATAGTTGAATGGCATTGCCACTGCAATTTTGAGTTGCACCCAATGCAGAAATGCTAGCAACTTGAAGATGATGTAGTAAAACATAACTGCTATCTTTTACCACACAACCGTAGCTATTGGTTGCTTGTATTTGATACCATGCATTGGTTTTGACATAAATACTTGATCCGGTTTGACCCGTATTCCAACTGAAATTACTGAAACCTGTTGTAGCAGTTAGCAACAAACTATCTGTACATGCCGATATTGAGTCTGATAATAATACATTGCGTTTATCTGTATTGAGTTTAACATAACTACTATCCTTTACCACACAACCGTAGCTATTGGTTGCTTGTATTTGATACCATGCATTGGTTTTGGCATAAATACTTGAACTTGTTTGACCCGTATTCCAAATGAAATTACTGAAACCTGTTGTAGCACTTAGCAACAAACTATCTGTACATGCCGATATGGAATCTGACAACAATACATTGCGTTTATCTGTATTGAGTTTAACATAACTACTATCCTTTACCACACAACCGTAGCTATTGGTTGCTTGTATTTGATACCATGCATTGGTTTTGGCATAAATACTTGAACTTGTTTGACCTGTATTCCAACTGA
>CANHRW010000020.1 GCA_947462865.1 Bacteroidota bacterium
GAATATTATTGGATACAAGGGTAGAGTGAGTGAAATACTGAATAAAAAGAGAAAACTCACTTTAGAAATGATCCGTAAAATTCATGACGCACTACAAATTTCAACGGAAGTGCTGGTAAAAGAATATTGATAGACTCATCTATTATATGACACTCCTAACGGAGTGTGATGGCCTTTGCTTGTTATTCCGCACCTAACGGTGCTAGTGATATTCAACTCCTACGGAGTTGGTTTTAAATACAGGTATTTGGTTACAGAAGATTTAAAACAGACAGATTACGCAAGACCCTTTCAAATTTCATCCTTTAATAAATTTTTGTTCGGAAGCCCCGACCATTCCCCTGATGAAACAAGTTTATCAGGATTATAATCAAGCGGCGCACAAAATCACAAGTAATTGTTGTGGGCAAGCCCTGAGGAAGTGAATCTGATAGTACACAATTGGGGTTCGATAATCCATACCCAACAAAATCTAGAAAGAAATGAAAGTATTGGATGAAGAAAGAACTGAAATATTGGGTTCAATGATTACCTTGATTGAATATGAAAGACGAAATTGTATTATACAGACCTGATGAACTAACTGAACATATTGAGGTAAGAATAGATGAAAAGACCGAGACCATTTGGCTAAATCAACAACAAATAGCTGATTTATTTGGGATTCAGAGACCAGCCATAACTAAACATTTAGGTAATATATTCAAATCTGGAGAATTAGGTGAACAAGAGGTTAGTTCCATTTTGGAACTACCCACACCACACGGAGCAATACTAGGGAAAACCCAAAAGTCGAAGGTAAAATATTACAATATAGATGTGGTATTATCGGTAGGGTATAGGGTGAATTCGGTTAAAGCAACTCAATTTCGAATATGGGCAACACGCATATTAAAAGATTATCTGCTAAAAGGATATGCAGTCAATAATAGACTGAAACATGTGGAGGATGAATTAGGAAGCTTAAAAAGTAAAGTTGATCAAATAGACCTCCAAATCAATACCCATCTGATACCAACTCAAGGAGTATTCTTTGAAGGTCAGGTGTTTGATGCGTATGTACTTACCTCTAGAATTATTCGGTCTGCCAAGAAATCAATTGTATTGGTAGATAACTACATAGATGAAAATACCCTAACCCATTTAACTAAAAAAACAAAGGGGGTAAAAGTTCTATTACTGACTAATAGCATTGGTCATCAAGTGAAATTAGACATAAAAAAGGCAAATGAGCAATACGGCAACTTTGAGGCAAAACCCTTTACCTTCAGCCACGACCGCTTTTTGGTGATTGATAACAAAGAAGTGTATCATTTAGGAGCATCACTAAAAGATTTAGGAAAAAAATGGTTTGCCTTTTCTAAAATGGAAGCAAAATCAGTTGAAAGCTTGTTAAACACAATTTTGGAAATGAGTTGAAAACTATAACATTTCGGCTCCGTATTTTATTTGACACTCCTAACGGAGTGTGATGGCCTTTGCTTGTTTTTCCGCACCTAACGGTGCTAGTGATATTCAACTCCTACGGAGTTGCTTAATGCATTGAAATTTTTCAAAACAATATCGTTTCAGCTCCGTTCAATCGTTCTAAAATTTGAAAGCGACCTTTCACTTTTGAATATTCACTCAAGACCAAACCCAATTTCATCCTTTAACCAATTATTGTACGGAAGCCCCGACCATTGACAATCGGCGCACAAAATGCCAGAGTGCTTGTTGTGTGGAGGTTTGTGTAAGCGAATCCGACAGCAATTAGATAATATTACTCATTAAATGAAATGATGAGTTGCTGTCTTATTCGCGCTTAAAACAAGGACGTACTGACGAGGCTTTGCCTGTCAGCATAAACCATTTTAAGCCGATTGGCGCAGGTCTTGCCCTGATGAAGCATTGCTTATCAGGATTTCCCCCTGATGAAGCTTTGCTTATCAGGATATTAAAAATTTTGGGTACCTTTTTTATCAAGAAAAAAGGTAGCATCAAACAACCACTCACAAGCGACCATTCTCGTAATAGAAATTATTTATAATACGTTATCGTTTCGGCTCCGCTCAACGGCCCTAAAATTCCAAAACGTCTAAGCTATGTTTGCTGAGCGTAGCGGAAGCAAAAACTATAATCATTTCTACCAACAACAACCCTTTTGCGGAGAATACCACCCTTAATATCCGCAAATAATGCGGTGAATAAATTGAATATGCGGTGAATAGTGGTTATATTCGCTGCAAAATATGCGGAGAATAGGCCTATACATTCATGAACACAAAGATTGGACTCATTTTTATTGGGATGAAACAGCTGTGTCCTTGCAATTGGCTAAAACTAAGTATTTGCAGGGAAAGTTGATGGGTAAAATGGAATCTTTGGGCTTTGATTTACAAGACGAAGCGCTCTTGAATACCCTAACATCAGAGATTGTAAAATCATCAGAAATAGAAGGCGAGTTGCTTGACTTGGAACAGGTGCGTTCATCCCTTGCAAAAAGATTGGGTATTGCAATTGCAGATGCAAAAGCATCCGAAAGACATATTGATGGTATAGTTGAGATGATGTTAAATGCCACTCAAAACTATCAATTGGCCATTACAAAAGAGCGTTTGTATGGATGGCATGCCGCTCTATTTCCAACAGGTTGGAGCAACCAGTATAAGATAGCGGTAGCTAATTGGCGCGATGATTCAACGGGGCCTATGCAAGTTGTTTCAGGAGCAATGGGAAAAGAAAAGGTACATTTTCAAGCTCCAGATTCAGCCAAAATACAAGCTGAAATGAAAAAGTTTTTTACATGGGTAAACAGTGAACCTAAAATAGACCCAGTATTAAAAGCAGCCATTGCACATTTTTGGTTTGTGACTATTCACCCGTTTGAAGATGGAAATGGAAGAATTACAAGGGCCATAACAGAAATGCTACTTGCCCGTTCTGATAACAGTAAAAAGCGTTTTTACAGCATGTCTTCACAAATTAAACTAGATAGAAAAGAATACTATTTGCAGTTAGAGAAAGCACAAAAAGGCAATTCGGATATTACAAGCTGGCTGATGTGGTTTTTAAAATGTTTGGAGAAGGCACTTGAATCGTCTAATGAATCATTGTCAAGTATATTGTTTAAATCTGCTTTCTGGAACCATCATGCCAAAACAATTTTTAATCCTCGTCAACAAAAAGTATTGAACCAATTGTTTGATGGATTTACTGGCAAGCTTACCAGCTCCAAATGGGCTAAAATTTGTAAGTGCTCTCAAGATACTGCTCTCAGAGATATTCAAGATTTGATGCAGAAAAACATCTTACAAAAAGAACTCAGCGGAGGCCGAAGCACCAATTACGAATTGAAAAAGAATTAACTCATTTGATTTTTGCAAGATTCCCTCAAGAAAAAAGGTAGCATCAAACAACCTTTCACGCACGAAGTAACAGGAGTGGATACAATACAACATGGCTTCGGCTCCGCTCAACGGTCCTACAAATCGCAAGCGAGCATTCACACAAGACTATATCCAATTTCATTCTTTAATTAAAAAATGTTCGGAAGCACCGACCATTGCCCTGATGAAACAAGTTTATCAGGATTTTCCCCTGATGAAGCGAAGCTTATCAGGATTTTCTCCTGATGATACTAGTTTGTCAGGATATTAAAATTTTGGCTACCTTTTTTATTAAGAAAAAAGGTAGCATAAAATAACCATTTGGCTTCGACTTCGCTCCTAAGTTCCTATTACTCGTAAGAACCTTTACGATTTCATCCTTTAAAATTGATTGTTCGGAAGCCCCGACCATTGACAAGCGGCGCACAAAATCACAAGTAATTGTTGTGGGTAAGCCCTAAGGAAGTGAATCCGACAGCAAGTATGAGATATAAATTATAAATAAAAATTGAATTGCTGTCTTATTCGCGCGTAAAACAATTACGCAGATAGATTTTAAGCCGATTGGCGCGGGTCTTGATTTTTTGGGTACCTTTTTTATCAAAAAAAAAGGTAGCATGAAACAACCATTCTCAAGCAACCATTCTCTTAAGAGAAATATTTACAATACATCAACATTTCGACTCCGCTCAATGTTCCTAAAACTCGCAAGTGACTATTCATAAAAGAATGATCTAAAAAATACAATTATACTTCGGTTATAGCTCAGCCGCTAGATTGTTTAATGTTTACCGAGTTGATTCAATGCAAAACGAATTTCATATAAAGAGCCAAATTGTCCGGACCCATAGAATGCTATTGATACATTCTCCATTTAATTCCCAATTTAAATGCCCTGGTTGGGAAAGGATAATGAGGACTTGCATAAGCTGCACCTTTGAAAACATCCATATTTGCATGTTCTAATTTGGCAAACAAAACCGCTTTTTTAACTTGTCCGCAAATAAATAAATCAACCATAGGGTAATTGCCAATAGGTGTATTGCGTTGCAAATAGAAAGTTTTGCTAAGAGGGTTCCAATCGTTGCCATAAAAAGAAGAATTGTACCAGAAATCTATTCCAGCTTGAACCAACAATACTTTTTTAAATATTCTTCCATTTAAATACCATCTACCTTTTGCTGCAAATTCAGGCAATTGAATATTATTAGTATTGCATTGTTGAAGCATGATACTTTGGTCTAAAAATAAAATTCCCCACTGGAAAGTTTTAGAAACAACCAAATTGTTAACGGTTATCAGCCTATTGCTTTGAATAGGTCTATTTTGGTCATTTAAATACACCCAATTGTTTAAAATAAAGGAATTCAATTGTAGCGTAAAATTATGCCTGAATCCAGTGGTTTGAATTCCACCATACAACTTACTCACCTGCATTTGTTTGAATGAATTTTCCCAGTTAAATGCATTGCTGAAGAAGTTTAAGTATTGTTCATTTGGTTTAAAAGCTAATTGTTCAAAGCCAACCATAGCTGCTTGTCCAAATAAACGAATAGTAAGTTCTCCTTTTAATTTAAAATCTCCTAAGTTGTAGCCCAAAATATTCAATTGGGCATTTCCTGTAAATCCGATATCATTTTTTGCTTTGGCTCTTTTTTCGAGAGACCCATCAATCAAAACATTGAAACCATTTGCAATAATACCATGTTGGTTCCAATTGAATAGTTCATGTGTAAATCCTATTTCAGAGAAATACCCCTTTCTGAATACACCAGTACTGAATCTGTTTTGAACAGTATTCGCTTGCATAGAATCATTGAATACCAATGCAGAACCAATGACACCTGGAAATAAAGTCGCACTAGAGTCTCCTATAGTATTGTCAAAGAAAAGCCCATCTTTTTTATAACGGAAACTATGAGAAAAATAAGCCCTCGGATCTATACATTCAAAGCTATCTTCGGCTTCTTGAATGAAACTTTTTTTACCCAAATAGTAAAATTGACGACCATAAAATTCATAAGATTTAAACCTGCTTTGAGAGCCTTTCAATTGTATGGCAACCGATTTATTGGTACCCGTTAATTGTTCAAATGTTGAATCGCTTGTAATGCCTCCATTTTCATCATGCACTCCCATATTCCAATTGAAACTACCTATGATTCTATACCGGTTACTTTTGCTTATATAACTTCCAAAGGCTTGGGTAAAATAACCGCTTGTAAATTGACGCATATAATTACCCAGGTTTAAAATTCTAGAATAATCAACGCCAATATTTAACCTAGGTGTGAGATTGACTGCAAATTTAGTATCTAAATTAAGTTGAGAATTGGGCCCTTGCGCATAATTGAAATCAGCATAAGGCACCTTAGTTTGGTAATAATTGGTTTGATTCGCCAATTTATAATACAGTTGGTATGGATTTTCCATCATCTGAAAACCCATTGACCGCTCTACGCCAAATTGTAAATCTCTAGTAGGGCTTAATTGGAATCCAAAATCTTGGAATGCAATTAAATTTCGGTAAGCCGCATGAAATTGTTCTGTTTTATGAAGGCTAGTGTCTTCGGCTTGGTAGGGTATTCCTCTGCAAATACTTGCCTCATTTTGTTTTTGGGTTAGTAGCTTTGCTGCTTTAAATGTAATTAAATCGGGGTGTTGTCCCTTAGATTGTATGCCAATCAAAAAAAGCATTGTCAACAAAATTATTTTGTTAAGCACACTATTGATTTTTAATGAGTTTACGAACTTCAAATTGGTTTTGGTTTTTCAATTTCAAAATAAATTGAGTACCAGTGAAAGCACTCAAATCCAATTCAAAAGTAGTTTGGAACACTTGTTTTTGCAACAAACATTTGCCAGTTATATCATATAATGAAAGCTCAATAGGTTGTGGAGTGCTCGAGTGACATAGGATTTGAACCAATCCAATGCTAGGATTGGGGTAAATCAATATTTCCTTAAGGCTATTAATTTCATTTAATCCAGTAATTGCTGAATCAGGTTTTAAAACGAACAAGCCTTCACCCATATCTAATATGGCAATATTCCCCGAGTTAAAATAAGGGTGAACTCCCCAACATCCCTTGTAACCTTCATAAGATACTGGTGGCCATGCTGAGGAATGGAAATAAGCTAGAGGATAGATATTCATTGGGTTAGTTAAATCAAATACATAAATACCATCGTGGTAGTAAGAAACATATGCAAAATTACCAACATATAAGGCATTGTGAGCAGTTGCTCCCGGGTTACTCTGAAAGGTATTGATGAATTTAGGGTTCTTAATATCTGTTAAATCATAGTATTTAATCGAAAGTCCTGCTGGAATTTCATCAGTAAAAATCATTTTTTTGCCTGTTTTATCAAGGCTACTGCTATGGTTGTATCCGTTTTGAGGATACTGAGAAATAATACTGATTAAACTGGGTTTTGCAGCATCAACTACATCATAAATATACAAACCTGCATATTCAGCTGAGCAATAAATGGTATCGTTGCGCGCATACAATTCATGGATAGTTTTAAATGCAGCGCTTCCATCTGGTAATTGTGGAGCTACAATACTTCCAATTTTTACAGGTATTTCAGGATCAATTATAGAAACGATGTCAACTGGGCTTACTTCGCCATTGTTATATCTATTGGTACACATATACAATCGGCTACTTACTGAATCAATAAAAATACTGTGTGTATTGTATGCAAGGCTGTCACTTTCATAAACCAGTTTTACCGAATCAGGTAAGTATTGTAAGTCGAAAATTTGAAGTTTACCACGATTTTTGTTGTCACTCACACAATAAACATAATGGCTGTAGCATTCAAAATCGCGGTTAACCATATTAGAACAGGCTCCATATTTTACCGCAGCTACCCTTATATCTGATGCTTGACTAATGTCAAAAAAATAGATACTGTCGGTACTCCCAGCAATGACATATTCCTTTTGCTTTTGTAAATCAGAATACCCAGTTAAATCATTCCAAATTTGGTAACCATCTTTTTTGTTTAAACTCGTATCATTCCAATGCCCAAGAAGCTTAAATCCTAGGCTTTGAGCGTTTATCTCATTGTTGTAGATGGAAACAAACAAGAGTCCTGTAATGATGAAAAGCTTTTTCAAATTAAGGTTGTTTAATAAATGATTGGAAAGTATTCAAAGTGCCGGTATTTAAATGTAAAATATAACTACCCGTATTTAAATCGGATATATCTATGGCAGTTTTGTTAGCTATAACATCAGATTTAATGAGCATGCCAATTGTATTGTATATTTCATATGAAAATAATGATACCTGCAAATCATTGAATTCAATATGCAATTCATTAGTTGCAGGGTTTGGGTATATGGCAGATTTTTTAAAAGCAGACTTTTGCTCATTCATGCCACAATATTGGCTGTCTATTTTAAGTACATAAATACCATTGGTTAAATCGCTTGCTAAAATAATTTTACTTGGTAAATAAGGATAAATTCCCCAACAACCTTTGAATCCACCATATATTTCTGGTTCTACAGGATGTGTATCGTACCATGCCACTTTATGAGGATTTGATGGTTCTTTAATGTTGTAAACTACAAAACCATCGTGGTAGGATGAAACATAAGCAAAATCACCTAACCAATAAGCATTATGCGGCATGGCTTGGTCAGACGAATTAAAACTACTCACAAATTTCGGATTAGAATAGTTAGTAATGTCAAAAATCTTAATATCTAAACCGCTTTCTTCGTCTGTAAACATTAAATATTTCCCTGATTTATCAAGCCAAGAGCTATGGTTGTATCCTTGTTCTGGGTATGAAGTAATGCTACCTAAAATAGCTTGATTTTGGGCATCAGTTAACCTAAAAAAATAAATGCCATTGTATTCAGCACTCAAAAAACAGGTGTCGTTTCTGGCAAACATTTCATGCACTTTATTAAATAAATAACCACCTGTTGGTTTAACCGGAACAGCCAATTTGAATAAAAAACTTGGGGAGTCGGGTTTTTCAATTGAAAGCACATCCATGGCTGAAAAACCAATGGGCAAGGTATTTGAACACATGTACAATCGCTTTAAAACACTGTCTACAAAAATGGTATGGGTATATTTACCTAATTTTGAACTGGCATATACCTCATGAACAGAATCGGGTAAATATTGCAAATCAAAAACTTGTAACCTTCCATCACCTCTAGCTTGATCAGAAACACAATACACATAATGACTAAACGTTTCAAAATCTCTGTTTTTAGCAGAAATTGAACGTCCACTTTTTACTTGAATGAGTTTTAGATCAGTTGGATTGCTCACATCAAAAAAGTAAATAGAATCGGTCGTACCACAAATGGCGTATTCTTTTTGTTTGATTGGATCATACCAACCAGTAATGTCGTTCCAAATATCAGTACCATCTACTTTAGGTAAGTCTGGATTGTTGTAATGAGCCAACTTAATAACACCATTAGAAATTGACTGAGCACGAGCTAACATACTCAACAAAAAAACGAATAAGTAACACAGTTTTAATTTTATCATACAATTTGTAAGGTATACGTATGGTGAACTTTAGTAGTTTGTGCGCCTAATGCTTTAAACAAAGCATGCATTTTTGGATTAAAATCTCCAATCCAAGCCAATTCTGCCGATACAAACTGAGGTTTTTTTTGAATGGCCTCGTAAAATTTCATTATCAACCCTGTTTCTAAGCCTAAATTTTGATAAGCAGGAATCACACCAAATACAATTCCTCTTAGTCTGTTAATATTACCAAAATAATTGTACCAGAAGAACTTTAACTTTCCAATCCAATCCAATTTGCCATTTACATGTTTAAATATTTGATTGACATCAATCACATTCACATAAAACCCGGCGGGTTCATTGTTGGCATAAACAAACCAAATGGCTTCCTCTAACAAAATAGGTTTCAATGAACGCAAGGTTGTTTCTATGCGCTCCTTGGTCATTGGAACAAAATCCGGTCTTTTGGCCCATGCCAGGTTATAAATATGAATAAAATCTGCCGCAAATTTTTCGAGTTGATTGAGTTTAAAATGCGCATATTCATAATTTGAATTTTGAAAAACCCTTGCAGCTAATTTTTCGAACCGTTCTCGGTTAAAATCTGCATACTTAATCTCAGAGGTAGTTTGTTCAGTTTGCAATAGAAAACCATAATCTAAAAAGTATTTTTCGTAGTAGGGGAAATTGAAATTCTCTTGGTAAGAAGGATTTTTAAAACCAGCTACCAGTAAGCCCCAAAACTTGTCTTTTTCACCAAAATTTATAGGGCCATCTATGGCTTTGCATCCCTGTGTTTTTAGCCAATCTTTAGCTGTGTCAAACAATAAAAATGCGGCCGATTGCATTTCTATACATTCAAAAAAACCAATACCCCCTGTTTTTTGGTTGTCTCGTTGATGGAAATCAGAATAAAAAGCAGCAATTCTTCCAATTACCTGTCCATCCTCATTCAGTAATAACCATCGCATCGCATTTCCATGTTTAAACCCTACATTTTTATTTGGGTTAAAAATTTCATTGATATCATTGTCTAGAGGGCATACCCATTCAGGATCTTTGGCATAAAGCGTTCTAGCTAAATCTAAAAATAAGGCTTTTTGGTGATTGGTATGGACGGCTTCAATTTTCATTTCACAACGAAGAAAATGGTATATTCTGAATTCTACAAGGAACACTTTTGCGCAATCCACCAATATTGTTTAATTTGCTGACTTAATTTTTTAGTCATGTTAAACATAGGAGATAAATTGCCCGAATTCAGCTTAAAAGGCTATGACAATAAAATTTATACCAATTACGACTATGCAGATAAATATGCACTAGCTGTTATTTTTACATGTAATAGCTCTCCAATTTCTAAAGCCTATGCCAAACGTATGCTGAATTTGTTTGAAAAATACGAAGGCGATAATTTGGGCATAGTAGGTATCAATTCTAACGATCCTATACAATCTCCTGAAGATGATTTCGAACACATGCAGTTGGTTGCCGAAAAACTAGGTCTGAATAAATTGCATTTTTTATTTTTACAAGATAACGAACAAATAGCGGCTCAAAAATTTGGTGCCACCGTGAATCCAGAAGTTTTTTTGTTTAACAGAAAACGCGAATTGGTCTACAAAGGGGCAATTGATGATTCATGGGAAAACGAGGCCATGGCTACAGCTGTGTATTTAGAAGATGCTATTGAAGAAGCTTTGGATGGTATGGAGATTGATTATCCAGAAATCCCTGCAGAAGGAACGCCAATTATCTGGAAAAAATAATTGTGGATTTCAAAAATAAAGTAGTAATTATTACTGGTGCTTCGTCTGGAATAGGAGAAGCTACGGCATACGCCTTTGCAAAAAAAGGTTGCAAATTGGTTTTGGCAGCTAGGTCAGAAAAGGCATTGGAACAAGTCAAATTTAAATGCAATCAATTGGGTGCATCTTGCCAAATAGTAGCAACAGATGTTTCAATTGATGCAGATTGCCAAAAATTGATCGAACAAACCCTATTTCATTTCGGTAAAATAAACATACTCATAAATAATGCAGGTTTATCTATGCGCGCATCTCTGTCAGATGCCTCATTAAATGTGCTTCATCAACTCATGAATGTAAATTTCTGGGGAACTGTTCAGTGTACAAAATATGCATTGCCATACATTTTAAAAGAGGAGGGCTCTGTCATAGGTATCAGTTCTATTGCAGGCATAAAAGGCTTACCTGGACGAACAGGATATGCTGCTTCTAAGTTTGCTATGAATGGATTTTTAGAATCATTGCGCATAGAAAATAAAAGTAAAAATTTGCATGTTGGTATCATGGCGCCAGGTTATACTGCATCCAATATTCGCAATGTCGCACTCAATGCCAAGGGTACTAAACAAGAGGAAAGTCCTTTAAATGAATCTGAGTTAATGCAGCCAGAAGCTGTTGCCTCATACCTCATAAAAATGGTAGAAAAAAGGATCAATTTTCAGGTACTAACCACTCAAGGGAAATTGGTTTTTTGGCTCAATAAATTTTTCCCTAATTGGGTTGATACATTGATTTACAATAAAGTTTCAAAAGAAAAGGACAGTCCTATATAGATCACAAACATGAAAAACATACAAGAAGCTATCAAAGAATTGCTCTCAAATGCCATCAACCAATTGTATCAAATAGATTGGAAACCAACTCAAATTGTGATCGAATCTACCAGCGATGATTTTGAAGGCGATTACACCTATGTGGTTTTTCCATTGCTAAAAATATCCAAAAAAGGACCTGAGCAAACAGCCAATGAAATTGCTGATTATTTAAGAAATGATACCTCTGTGATTGCATCTATACAGGTTGTAAAAGGATTTATCAATTTAACTGTACAAACAGCCTATTGGACCAATTTTACTAGTCTACATGCAAATAACCTACATTTTGGCTTTGCCAGTCTCAATTCAAAAGAAAATGTATTGGTTGAATACTCTTCTCCTAATACAAACAAGCCTTTGCATTTGGGACATATTCGAAACAATTTATTGGGCTATTCTGTCATTCAAATTCTTAAGGCAAATGGCTATCAAGTAAAGTCTTGTAATTTGATTAACGACCGTGGTATTCATATTTGTAAATCAATGTATGCTTGGTTGCAACAAGGAAATGGCGAAACCCCTTCAACAGCGAACCTAAAAGGTGATCATTTAGTTGGTAAATATTATGTAGCCTTTGAAAAGCAACACAAGCTCGAAAAAGAAGCGCTTATTCAAAGCGGCATAGATGAAGAAACAGCTGCAAAGCAAACCAAGTCTATGATTGAAGCTCAAGAATTACTGAGAAAATGGGAAGCAGGAGATGAAGAAACACTTGCAGTTTGGAAAAAAATGAATGCTTGGGTTTATGAAGGTTTCCAAACTACTTACACAAAATTAGGGGTCACCTTCGACCAATATTATTATGAATCTGAAACCTATTTATTGGGAAAAGAATTGGTAGAGGAGGGAGTTAAAAACGGCGTATTTTTCCAAAAAGAAAATGGTTCAGTTTGGGTTGATTTAACAGCAGACGGACTAGATCAAAAACTCTTGTTGAGAGCCGATGGTACTTCGGTTTATATAACCCAGGATATGGGAACTGCTGCTTTAAAGTATTCTGATTTTAAATACGATAAATCCATTTATGTAGTAGGCAATGAGCAAGATTACCATTTTAAAGTGCTTCAGTTGATTTTATCTAAAATGAACAAGCCCTATGCAAATGGCATCTATCATTTGAGCTATGGGATGGTTGAATTGCCTGAAGGCAAAATGAAAAGTAGGGAAGGTACCGTTGTGGATGCTGATGATTTAATGCAAGACATGTTTGACAATGCCAAACAAATTACAACCGAATTAGGAAAAACAGCAGGTTTAAATATTGATGAACAAAACAATTTGTTTCAAACCATTGGATTAGGAGCGCTTAAATATTATTTATTGAAAGTAGATCCTAAAAAGAAAATGATGTTCAATCCTAAAGAATCTATTGATTTTCAAGGAAACACTGGGCCATTTGTTCAATATACCCATGCACGTATTAAATCTGTTTTGAGAAATGCCAAAGACAGCTCATATAGTTTTGATACAAGTAAAGTAGCACTGAGTGTTTTTGAAAAAAACATGGTCAAAGGATTGCATTTATTTCCAAGTATAGTAGATGAAGCCGCAAGAGATTTGAGCCCTGGTGTTATTTGTAATTATTGTTACGATTTGGCAAAATTGTTCAACCAGCTTTATCACGAACATTCTATCTTAAAAGAAGTCAATGACGAACAACGCAAATTCAGGTTGGAATTATGTGTATTTACCGCACAAGTATTACAAAGAGCAGGAGCATTGTTAGGTATTCAAATGCCAGAAAGAATGTAGTCAATGAAACATCTTTTCTACTTTCCAATTATATTGTGGGGTTTGTGTGCTTGTAGTCCAGTTCACTCTTACTTAAAAAAAGGAGATGCCTGTTACCAGCAAATGGATTATGATCAGGCTGCAACATTTTACTTCAATATTTTGTTGTTGGATAGCAATCATTCAGTTGCAAAGGAAGCTTTAAGTAAAACAGGCAATTTAGTGTTGATTTCAAAGTTTAGCCGCTTTGGACGTTTAATTTCAGAGAATAGAAACCAAGAAGCTATTCAGCAATATTTAAACAATAAACGCTACTTCGAAAAGGTAAAATCTGTTCATGTGTACCTCAACTGGCCTACCATGTATGATGGTTTATTTGAGGATGCAAAATTTGATTTTGTGAATCAAACAATAGACGAACTTAAATTGTCTATCCATCAACATAAATATGACAAGGCTGAACTGTTGATGGAACAAGTTGCTGCATTTGAGCCTGTTTTCGTCAATGCGACAGTTACTAGATTGGCTACTTGCTCTGATGCATTTGCCAAGTATGCGCAACAATTATTGCATCAAGGTAAATCATACAAAGCCTATCAAATCATTAAAAAATCAGAAACATTTCTACTCTCATCTAATTTATCAAAAACATTGTTAGCAGCTGTTTTGCAATCATTGACAAAGCGAATGGTTGTTTTACCTATAGAGGAACAAATAAAGTCAGCTAATTTTGCAGAACTGTTTTCTCAAAAAATGCAAATTGAATTGGCTTCCATTCAGCCAGATATCATACAATTGATTCCGGCTAATCAAATTGAGCGTGTTTTAGCTGATTCAATGAGGCGTTCCAATCAGATTGAACCTATTTCCAAAATCTTGCTCAAGAATGGAATTCAGCTCTTCTTGCAAATTGCAGTGAATGAATACAAAGAAACATCAGTAAATCCATCTCAGCCTGATTCTTTGATTGGCTATTTAGCTTTTATTCAAAAAAGCCAAGTGAATGAAAAGCCTTTACCAGTATCAGTCATTCGCTTCAAGCCAGTTAAATACGGCTCTTTGAAAAAGTTAAACCAAATTGAAGCTCGCATTACATATAGGTTGGTAGATTGTAAAAGTCAATTGACGATTGTCGAAAACACGATTTCTCTAAATCAATCAGATTCATTTCATTCTTACTTTTACAATGGTGATCTCAATCAATTGTATGAACGGTTACCTCAAAACAATCAAATTCCCGAACGAAATCCCTTATTTTATGAACAGTTTAATTTAGTTGCTAAATCCATAACTGAACTTAAAGTCATTCGACAAGAACTAGCTGATATGTTTGTAAAGCGTTCTTTGGAAGACCTAGCAATTTACCTAAAACAAGACTAAATGACATCTTTTTTGTTTGATTTGAATAAATAAAAGACAAAATGTCTTCTATTTATGTTTGGTATTTGAATTGACCGAATAGGGTAAAACAATTCAATAATGAACACACCATACAAATTCAATCACAACAATTTATTGGCAGACAGCATCATGGATGCTCAACTTGCAAAACTGTTACATTCATTTCAAATTCCAGTAAAAAACACCTCAAAATCGGCTCAATTTATTCCACATTTAGATGTATTTGAAACCAATACTTCTTTTAAATTGATGTTTGTTTTACCTGGCTTTAAAAAAGAAAATTTAAAAATTGAAATTGATAAAAAATATTTAATATTGCATGGTGAAAAGCATTTAGATGCCTCTGAAAAAGATACAAAACAACACTTACTTGAAAGTTTTTATGGTAAGTTTTCCAGAAAAATTCAACTTCCAGAACAAATTGACACCAATTCTCTAGAAGCTGAATTAAAGGATGGAATTTTAACCATCCAAATTCCGAAAACTGAACTAAAACAAAACAAGACCCAAGTTGTTATAAAATAATTCAAGTTAGGGGTAGCTTGAGTTTTCATAGGTTAAAGGCCCGGTTATTCATAACCGGGTCTTTTTTTATATTTCAGCCTATGATGTAAAGTAAATACCTAAATTCGCAGCCAAGATGAAGGTGTACAATTCTATAGCAGAAATGCCACAAATTACCAATGCCGTAGTTACGCAAGGTACTTTTGATGGAGTTCATTTGGCTCACCAACAAATTCTCAAAAGACTCAAACAAATTGCACTGCAAATCAATGGTGAAACTGTGCTCATTACTTACGAGCCCCACCCCAGGATGGTTTTATTTCCTGACGACCACGGACTTAAACTCATTTCAAGTATTGACGAGAAAATAGCTTTATTGGAAAAACAAGGTATAGACCATTTATTGATCTTGCCTTTTACCATTGAGTTCTCAAAATGGAGTTCGCTTCAATTCATCAAGGAAATCATTGTAGATGCCATCCATACAAAGTATTTGGTCATTGGATACAACCATAGGTTTGGTAAAAACCGTGAAGGTAGTTTTGAACACTTAAAAACCTATTCATCTGCATATGGTTTTGAAGTTCAAGAGATTCCTGTTCAAGAAATTGATAATTTGTCTATTTCTTCAACTAAAATCAGGGAAGCATTGTTTAAGAGCAATTGCATACTGGCCAAACACTACTTAGGCTATTTTTATTCGTTTCATGCAACAGTAGTAAAAGGGAAGCAGTTAGGTAGGCAAATAGGATTTCCAACTGCAAATCTCATTTTAACAGATTCAGATAAAATTGTTCCTGCTAACGCGGTATATGCAGTTTTCGTGGAAATTGCCACTCAATTGTACAAAGGAATGATGAATATTGGCAACAATCCGAGCATTCCTGAAAAAGATCATACAATTGAAGTCCACATATTTGATTTCAATGAAGACCTTTATAATCAAAGGATCAGGGTACATTTTGTTGATAAACTAAGAGACGAAATGCGCTTCCATTCTCTAGAAGATTTAAAAACTCAACTCAATAAGGATAAATTGCATGCTATCGCTGTCTTAGAACAAGATCCTTATGAAATTTAAAGTAGTCGTTTTTAGTATATTTTTTAGTTTATTTACACAGGTTGGTTTTGCGCAGGTTTTAACAGATCCAGATATGGCATTGCCAGACTCTTTGCAGCTCAGTGAACTGGAAGAAGAAGAGGAAGAAGAGGCTGAATCTGAAGAATACGATAGTTTGGTTATTACCCCAAGTAATAAATATTGGGATTTTATCAGACCTCGTAATTTTTATTTTGATACTGCTTTTGCACCAGCATCACAATTTTATACTAAATGGGATACCATTACTATTAATCCTTACAAGCAAGATTTAAAAGCAATGGAAGATACCATTAATTTGGTATTGGGAAATTATGATGATTGTGCATTTCATCCTCCTGCCATTGGTGATTTAAGTTCAGGATTTGGATTTAGAAAATGGGGTAGACGTTTGAAATTTCATTTTGGAACCGATATCCGAATGGAAGTTGGAGACCCTGTTTATGCAGCGTTTGAAGGGGTGGTTAGAATAGCCAAAAGAAGTGCCGATTACGGTTATGTTGTTTTAATTAGACATAACAATGGTTTAGAAACCTTATATGCGCATTTCTCTCAATTATTGGCATACCCTGGACAGCCAGTTAAAGGTGGCGACATCATAGGCTTAGCAGGAAGTACAGGCCGATCTACTGGGCCACATTTACATTTTGAAGTCAGGTTCAAGGGAGAAAAAATCAATCCATCTACTTTGATTCATTTTCCGAGTGGTTCACTATTAGCCGATACCTTTCAAGTTGAAAAAGGTTGTTTCAAACATTTGTATGAGGTTAAATCAGCAAAATTAAAAGCGCTAGTTCCAAAATATACAAAAGCCCGAAAGAACGATACCATCAGAAAAATAGCTGCCAGGTATGGTTTGAGTGCAAAAAAACTAAGCCGTTTAAATAGGGTATCTTCTAAAGCCAAACTAAAAAAAGGTAGACGAATCAGATTGCGCTAGCGCCTTTTCAAAAAATTCAATACCAAATTGATTAGCAATAAAGGTTGGTCTGCATGTACCCAATGACCTGCATTTTCAATGGTCTCAAGGCTGTATCTTGGAAACAAATCTTTCATTTGTTGGCTGTCTGAATCTTGTATATAAATAGAATTACCTCCTCTAATAAAAAGGGTGTCACCTAAAAATTGTCTGTTTGGAGCTATTGCCTGTACTACCTGATTATA
>CANHRW010000021.1 GCA_947462865.1 Bacteroidota bacterium
GCACCTGTTGAACAAATCAATCATTTTTTGTTTGAAGCCGAATTGACAGAAGAATTCAATACAGAAGCATCTATTGAATTTGAAATCAATCCACAATCCAATGAAAATATAACCAATGAATTGATAAACGAAAGTGAGATTGATTTTCAAGACAATGCTGATTTAAGTGAAATCCCACAAGAACAATTGGTAAATCCAGTAGCATTCTCGCAAGATGATTTACCATTGCCCCAGGCACCAAATGCTGCTGCAGATAAAAAGGATTTTTTTATTCAGCCCTCTTTACTAGATTTTCATGAAGATCCATTTTTTGAAGAAGCAGAACGAAAAATTGAAAAACAAATTTCACGCATAAAAGAGTTAAAAGAATTAAACTTAAACATTCATTCATCTCAAGGTTTAAGAGATTTAGAAAAGGAACCAGCCTATAAAAGAAGGCAAAAAAGATTAGATGAAATTCCTCATTCTTCTGCTTCGCAGGTTTCAAGATTGAGTTTGTTTGAAGATGGCTCAGGAAAGCCGGAATTAAAAAGCAATAATTCATTTCTTCACGACAATGTAGATTAATCATTTAAAGGCATCGATAGGTGCCTTTTTTTATTTCTAATAATCATGAAAATTGCAAAGGCATACCAAAAAGAAGTATTTTGTTTAGAAGGCGATTGGAGCAATGATTTAAAAAAGCAAAACAGCATTATGGCTGCCTTGTTGTTTTTAAAGCAAAACAGAAACATCGATTTTATACATAGAAATTGTGGTACCATTGAAAACCTAAGTTATTATTTAATGCAATGGCAGTTAAAACGCTACAGTAATTATTCAATTTTGTATTTGGCATTTCATGGAAAGCCAGGACAAATACTCATCAATAAATCTACGGTGCATTTAGATGAATTGGCCGAAATGCTTGGGTCTAATTGCCACAACAGAATTATCCATTTTGGAAGCTGTCAAACACTCAATACAGACAAAAGACATATCAAACGCTTTTTAAAGAAAACAAATGCATTGTGTGTATGTGGTTTTGGGAAAATATTGCCCTTTGTAGAGAGTTCTGTTTTTGATATTTTACTGATTGATATGTTTCAGGAATTTCTAGATGTAAGAAGGGTAGAAGCGAATTTGAAACAGAATTACAGTGCGCTCATGAATCGCTTAGAGTTTAAGCTCATACATCTATAAGCATTTGCGTCAATACGTTTACAAAATTCGGTTCAATAGGGTGTTTTGCCAACATAGTGTGTAAACCAGCCTTTTGGGCTCCCAAAATATTGCTTTCGTTGTCATCAATAAATAAGGTTTCATGTCCATTTATATTTGCTAAATTTAGAACATGTTCATACGCCTTAATTTCAGGTTTGCGCATTCCTATAACATGCGAATAATACACCCCATCAAACAAACTTTCGAACTTGTTTTTACCAAATAGGCCATCTGTATACTGAAGTACCTCGGTTATATGAATGGTATTGGTATTGCTAAATAAGTAAAGGTGATATGTTTTTTTTAGTACTTTGAGAATCTCTATTCTAAATACTGGAAAATCTAGTAACATGGCATTCCATGCATCAATAATTTGTGCTTCTGTTGTGCCACTAGGTAAGCTATTTTGAAGCGATTTTGTAAAAAAGTTGACGGAGCATTTGCCTGTTTCAAAATCATTTAATAGGCCTATATGCCGACTCAATTGATTTGGGTTTAAACCCAATTGATCAAATGCATGGAGTGTTTTATTTTGATCTAAATTTAGTAATACACCACCTAGGTCAAATAAAAGATTTTTTATCATTGAATGCGTTGTAATACTAGATTAACCAATTAATGTGGAATTGGTTTTAATCTTGACCTTTGTTCAATTTGGTTAACCTTACCAAATTAATTCTTGAATTGTTAACCGATTCAATTAAAATGTCAAAATTTAAGATATGTATTTGTTCTCCTGCTGGAGGAAAACTTTGGTGATAGGCAAAAATAAATCCACCCAATGTGTGGTATTCACCCTCTGGAATGCCAAGTTGATAGGCATCGTTTAAATAACTGATTTCTAAACGTGCCGAAAACCGATATACATCAGAAGAAAGTTCTTGTTCTATTAAATCTTCTACATCATGTTCGTCTTCGATTTCTCCAAAAACCTCTTCCATGATATCTTCAATAGTAATGATACCAGCTGTTACGCCTAATTCATCTACTACCAATGCAATGCTTTTTCTTGATTTTGAAAATTTATTGAGCATGTCCATTGCAGACATGGTTTCAGTAGCAATTTCTATAGGTATGATGATAGACTTGATATGGGCAGGTTTTTTAAATAAATCCTTCTGGTGAACATAGCCAATTATATGGTCAGGTGTTTTGTCAAAAATGAGAATTTTTGACAACCCTGTTTCAATAAACTTGGCATACAATTCATCAATACCCACTCTGCTGTCTATGCATATCAATTCAGGCCTTGGAGTCATGCAATCCCTTACTTTCACAGTTGAAAAATCGAGCGCATTTTTAAACATTTCAGTATCTACATCTGCATCATCAGGCAGTTCATTTTCCTGAACTTGAGCAATGTATTGATCTAAATCAACCTTTGTAAATGCAGGGCTGGTTTCATAAAACGCTACCTTTAATATTTTATTCATGATTAATTCAGCTAACCAGTTGATGAAACGAACTATTGGCCAAAACAAATAATAAAATAACAAGAACGGAACTGCAAGTGCTTTTAGCAATGAATCGGGATTGATTCTAAACAATACTTTAGGAATAAACTCAGCTGTTATTAAAACAATTAAAGTAGAAACAATGGTTTGGCAAAATACCAACAAGTAATGGTTATGGTGAAATGGCTCCCACCATTGGACCATCTGGGTTTCCAATATTTTTGCCATATATATTCCGTATACAATTAGCCCAATATTGTTTCCAACCAAGGTTGTACTTATAAATTTTGAGGGGTTGCTTACAAATGGAGACAAAATTTTGGCAGACAAACTGCCCTGTTTATTTTTCAATTCTATGAGCAATTTGTTGGCCGAAATAAAAGCAATTTCAATTCCTGCAAAAAATGCAGAAAATAAAATTGAACATAGAATAATGATGAAAGAATGTTGCTCCATTGATTCAAAAATAAGGAAATGCTTTTAGTTAGTTAAATCTAATTTGGTTTTGATGATTTTACCAAAATTAAATGTTTGAATACTCACCAGCTCTGCATCATCGTCAATAATTCCCCAGAACCTTTCTGGGTCTGTTTCATTGGGTTGATTGTTCTCATCAAATTGAGATTTGGTTCGCTTATCAGCTTTTTTAAAATACAATCTCAAACGGGTCTGTTGCTTATTTTTTCTTGCTAACCAAATGCTACAAAACGGGCTGCGATTTTTTATTGAGTCTATTTGAGCGGGTGTGGCAAAATCAAGGTATGCTTCATGGTATAGCCCTTTAAAACTATTGAGATAATGTTTAATGCGATTGCTATCAACAGCTATCTGTATATGTTTTTCATCGAACAACAAATTGTTTTTGATTTCAAATGACATGGACGGATTCATGGGGTATTGAACCTGTATACTTGATATACTTTGTTGGTCGTCATCAAAAACCATTTTGTCTTTCCATTTCAATTCTTGAATGATAAATCGAGGAGTTAAATAGCCAACAAATCCTGGTATATGAACAATAAGAGGTTCTTTTTTGGATGCTTCAAAATAGAATGTGCCAATCTTATCTGCTGTTTCAGAACCGATATAAAACGTTTTAATGTTATCCCCATTACTGTAACATTCTACCTTGATGCCTCGGCTCGATAAATCTGCTACTATGGTATTGTGCTGCGATTCGTCAATAGGTCTTTGAACACGCATGTCGTGAATGGTTGCAAGTAATAAATTTATTTTGTTGGGGTCGACTAAAAAATGGTCATTTACTTTCCAGTCGTTGTTTAGTTGTTTTACCAAATTAATGGTGTGTCCGTTTTTATCGGCTAAAAATACATGGTCTACAGCAGCAGTATCTGTAAGGGCAATGTCTTCAGATGCGATGTTAACTGTTTTCCAGTTTTTGGAATAATTGAATACATAAAATATTGCAAGCAGCAATAAAATTCCTATTAGTGTATATCGGATTTTCTTATTCATATTTTGGTATATTTTCTTTTGCGTATGTAATGGTTACACACACCAAACAGTAAAATAAAAACAATAGGTAGGCAGGTATTGATTACTGTCCAATACAATTTTTCTTTTTTTATTTTGCCCTTGTCTAATAAACGAAGCGTAATTTCTTTGGCTCTTATTTCAATGATGCCACTGTCATCACACAAGTAATCTATGCAATTTTGTATGAATTTTTTATTGCCAAATTGTTCATTGGTATACCTGTCAAATCCCAAAGGGAATACTTCTCCTGTAGATTGTTTGAATTGGTTTCGAATGACATCTCCGTCGGCAATTACAATCATTTTATTGTTTTCTACTTTATTTTTAAAGGCTATTCCAGGATTTTTTTGCGCGTCAAATCGGTACTCAAAAATAGAATGGAATGTACCTTCTAACAAAACGGCCAATGGAAAGTTTCCAGTACTTTTTCTTCTAAACATTTCTGGTTGTAGGTCCAATCTCGATACATTTAAATCAACCCTAGCTGGTGCACTGATTATTCTAGAATAAGGTGAACTTTGCAGCAAAATTGTTTTTTTAATTTCTTTGTTGGCCAGCGTATCAATTGCAGCTGAAAATTGAAACCATACAGGATCAATTCCTTTTACAATAGGGTGGTCTATGATTGGTGCAGCAACTGGAAAGTAAGGCCAAGGCAGTAGTTTTTGTTGTGGTACTCCATCTCTCATGCCGCTTAAAACTGGAATGGCATTGCATTGCAGGTCTTGAACAATACCTGGGTTCAAGCGAACACCATATCTGAACAACATGTCTTCTAGTTTTGTAGGATAAGTAGTTGTTACAAATAAGTTTCCAGATCGGAGGCTATCCATTTCTGCATGCTGTGACTCTAAAAGCCAAAGCACCTTTCCACCATTCATAATGTATTGGTCTATTTTAAATTTGTCGAATCCTGGAAGTTCAAAACGAGGTTTTGCTATGATAATACCAGTGTACTCATTTAATTTTTCAGGTACTTGAATAGAAAGCGGTAGTCGTTCTACTTGATAAAAATCACCTAACATGGCTTGTGCCTCAGCAATATCCCATCTTCCCAATTCACCATGGTCGTCTATAATGGCTATTTTCTTTGATTTATCGAGCAGTGCTTTTCTTAACAAGTTGCTAATTTCGTATTCCAATAATTCAATAGAACTGTTTATAACCTCTTCAGGGTTTTGCCCAAATTGATTTTTTAAAAAGTTAATTGACAATTCTTTTCCATGATAATACACAAGTGCTCCAGGGACAATAATTTTTTGTGCAAATTCGTCTTCTTTGTTCACTTGCACATTGGTTGGTTGTAATCCTTTGGCACCTAGTTCTTGAATAATTTCACCGTGCTTTTTTGTATCGGCTCCAGTAAATGGGTCAATGAATTCATATTGAATATTGTTATTACTGTACACCCTGTATTCATCCAAAATTTCTTTCACTGATTTGCCCAAGCGTTTAAAACCTGCTGGGAATTCACCTTCCAAATACACTTTGAAATACATAGCGGCATCAACTTTAGCAGCCATTTTTTTACTGGCATCTGATAAACTGTATCTTTTTTCTTTCGAAAAATCTAAGCGAAAAAAATGATCAGCCAATACCAAGTTTAAAAGCAAAACAATTCCAGCAATGATTAAAAATTCAAGAATGCTTTGAAATTTATAGTTCTTGTTTTCGTTCTTTTTCATTTGTAAATGTTTTTTATGTCTACCATTTTCTGGTTCCAAAAACCAATTTGCCTGCAGCGATGAACAAGGTATTCAAGCTTAAAAAATAAATCAAATCTCTAGAGTCTAATACCCCTCTGCTGATAGACTGGTAGTGAGATTGAATACCCAATGCACTCACCAATGTATCAAACTTGCCTAACAGTTTAAAATCTGCTATTAAATCAAAAATCCAATACAATGCAAAGCAGATAAACAAACTACTTACAAAAGACACAATTTGATTTTCACTGATTAATGACGCAAAAATTCCAATAGACACAAAACAAGAGCTGATTAAGAATAGACCTAAATATGAACCCAATAAAGCACCTGTATCTATGTTTCCTTTTGGCACACTCAGTTGGTAAATACTATACCAATAAATGAGTGTAGGTAGAATGGTAAACAATACCAAAATAATTCCTGCAAAGTATTTGCCCAAGATAATTTCTAAATCACTAATTGGCCTAGTCGTTAACAATTCAATGGTACCATTTTTTTTTTCTTCACTAAAACTTTTCATGGTGATGGCCGAAATTAAAAATACCAATAGCCAAGGTGCCATTCCAAATAAACTGTCTAAATTGGCATATCCATTGTCAAAAATGTTAATGTCGGGTAATACCCAATTGAACAATCCGGTAGCAATTAAAAAAACAAGCATCACTACATAGGCTATGAGTGAACTTAAAAATCCTCTTATTTCTTTGTATATGATTTCGAACATTTTTTTATTTTGTTAATTGTTGAAAAACAGATTCTAATGAGGTAAATTCTTTTTGCATACTCAATATCAAGTTTTGTTCACTTGATACAACCTCTGCAATTTTTTCTCTCAAATCTTCATTCGATTCAATCATTAAGGTATTGTCTACGCATTCGCATTTTAAGACACCTTTCAATTGTTTAAAAGAATCAATTTGAGGTTTTTGTTTGAGTTCTACACGTATAAAAAATTTATTACCTGCTTTCTCTTGTAAGTTTTTAATTGAATCGTTGGCAACGATATTTCCTTTATTGATAATTACTACACGAGAACAAAGCGATTCTACTTCTTGCATAATATGTGTAGAAAATAAAACGGTTTTATTTTCGCCAATTTCTCTGATTAAATTCCTGATTTCAATCACTTGGTTTGGGTCTAAACCAGAACTAGGCTCATCCAAAATCAATACCTCTGGATTGTGTATCATGGCGGCTGCCAAACCAACACGTTGTTTGTATCCCTTAGAGAGCTGGTAAATGCTTTTGTGTTGCTCATTGCTAAGGCCGGTTTTGGCAATCATTTCCTTCATGCGGTTGCTGAGCGCTTTTCCATTTAAGCCCATTAGCCTTCCGGTAAATTGTAAAAATTCTTTTACATACATTTCGGTATACAATGGATTGAGTTCTGGCAAGTACCCTATTTTGGTTCTAAAATCTTTTTCTTTGTGATTGGTATCAATGCCACAAATGCTTGCTGTTCCTGAATTTTGAGGAATAAATCCAGTTAGTATTTTCATGGTTGTAGACTTTCCAGCTCCATTTGGCCCCAAAAAACCTACTATTTCTCCAGGCTGCACCTCAAAAGAGATGCCGTTCAGTGCCCTTTGCTGGCCATAAATTTTAACCAAATCACTTACTATTATTGACATGAAATAAGAATTAAAAGTAACAAATGCAGCCAAAGCTACAAAATCAAATCAAGCCTGCCAATAGTTCCTCAATTCTTTCAGTATTTACAAGGTTTATGGCTGTACCTTTTAACAGAATGAGACAAATCATTTTTTCAATCAAAAAATCCTGATTATTTTCGCCTTGTATTTAATCAAACAACAAACATAATTTATAAATCATGACGAAAGTATCTGTTATTGGCGCCGGAGCGGTTGGAGCTACAACTGCCGATGTTATCGCTTACAGGGAATTGGCCGATGAGGTCGTTTTATTAGACGTAAAAGAAGGTTTTGCTGAAGGTAAGGCTTTGGATATTTACCAAACTACCTCTTTGTTGGGTATGAAAACCCGTATTACAGGTACTACAAATGATTACAGCAAAACTGCGGGTTCAGATGTAGTAGTTATAACTTCAGGAATTCCAAGAAAGCCTGGAATGACCAGAGAAGAACTCATTGGTACCAATGCAAATATTGTAAAGTCAGTTGCTGAAAATGTACTGAAGCATTCTCCAAATGCAATCATTGTTGTGGTTTCTAATCCAATGGATACGATGACTTACCTAGCTTTAAAAGCTACTGGCTTACCTCAGAACAGAATTATTGGAATGGGTGGATTGTTGGATAGTGCAAGGTTTAAAGGATATTTAGGTTTAGCAATGAACGCACCAACTGCTGATATTCATGCTACTGTAATTGGTGGACATGGAGATACAACCATGATTCCACTTACCAGATTGGCAGCTTTAAATGGGGTGCCTGTTTCCTCTTATTTGAGTGCTGATCAGTTGAAAGAAATCAGTGATGCTACAATGGTTGGTGGTGCTACGCTTACCAAGTTATTAGGAACTTCTGCTTGGTATGCTCCAGGTGCAGCGTCAGCATTATTGGTAGAGAGCATTGTACGTGATCAAAAAAGAATCATGCCTTGCTGTGTTCATTTAAATGGCGAATACGGCCAATCGGATATTTGCTTGGGTGTTCCTGTTACCATAGGTAAAAACGGTTGGGAGAAGATTGTAGACTATAACTTAAATGCTGCCGAACAAGAAGCATTTGCTAAAAGTGCAGACGCAGTTCGCAACATGAACAATGTGTTGAAAGAAATTGGGGTGTTGTAAGTCAAACACTCTGTCATAAAAGAGAAGGCCCGCAGCTTTGCTGCGGGCCTTCTCTTTTATGATTCCATTTCAGGTATATCGCCTTCTACTACAAGTCTTCCGGCAGTTTTTTCTTTAATATATTCTACACTTATACCAGGAGCTCTTTCTAATAAAACAAAACCGCGTTGGTCAATATCAAAAACGCCCAATTCAGTGACTACTTTTTTGACACAACCAAGTCCAGTAATTGGTAAAGTACAAGCTGGCAGTAATTTAGATTCTCTAGCTTTGTTCACATGCTGCATGGCTACTATAATATGTTTTGCTGAAGCAACCAAGTCCATAGCGCCACCCATGCCCTTAACCATTTTTCCTGGTATCTTCCAATTGGCAATGTCACCATTGTCTGCAACTTCCATAGCCCCCAAAACTGTTAGGTCAACCCTGCCACTTCTAATCATGCCAAAACTCATAGCTGAGTCAAAAAATGATGAACCTTTTAAGGTAGTAACTGTTTGCTTACCCGCATTGATTAAATCTGGGTCTTCTTCTCCTTCAAACGGAAATGGGCCAATGCCCAATAAGCCATTTTCTGACTGTAATATGACTTCTATTCCTTCAGGAACATAGTTGGCAACCAATGTAGGAATTCCTATTCCTAGATTTACATAATATCCGTCTTTTAGTTCTTTTGCAATTCTCCTTGCAATTCCAAATTTATCAAGCATGTTACAAAGGTATTCATTTTAGACTTTACTTATTCTTGGGTGTATGACTTTATACCACAAGGGCGGTATTGCGGCAATAAAAAACAAACCAGCATAACCTGCAGGCAATTTATTTCCCTGTGAATAAGCATTTAAAGTGTGGTAAGGTTTAGATGCATAATAATGGTGATCGGCATGTCGGCTTAGGTCTACCAATACAAACCTACTCACCAATTTATCAGAATCCCAGCTATGCATTTCAGTACATCTTTCATTGTTTTTTCTGTTTAATCCGTAATGTTCAATGTAATTCACATATTCCAATAAAAACGCTGCTGTTAATGAATGTATCAGCCATGCCAAAACTCCACCAATACCAAGTATGCTGAACAAGACAATTAACCAAACAATTTGTAAAGTTATCTGTAATAAAATGGCATTAACAGTTTTGTCTTGTTTTTGTTCCAATTGATAAGAATCCATAAGTTGGCCAATCACGGATCGTATAAAAAAGGCGTATAAATTTTCATTCATTTTGGCTGATGAAGGGTCTTTTTCAGTGCCAACCCATTTGTGATGAATTTTTAAATGAGCGGTATAAAAGTATACATTGCCCGCACTAAAGAGTAAAAAAAGCCCCAATGATTTTTTAATTTTATTTTTTCTATGTATCAACTCATGTGCAACAACAATTGCCGAAGTACCCGCTTGCACACCTGTGCTTAATGAAGCTAAAACGATATCCCACCCAGCAATGGTTTCATTCAAGATACTTTTTAACAAGACAAAAACGCAGGCTATTTGAAGTGGTACGTGTAACCACAAAACAAATTCAGGGTAGGTAGCTTCTGCTGCACTGTGTAAGTTCGACTCATTTGAGGGCAGTAGCCATTCTAGAATACCTAAAAAGAGCAATGAAAACAATAGGTTGGCTCCACAAAACCAGCCTCCTAGCTCAATTCCAGCAATACAGATCAATCCTGGGCTTAAGCTTAACAAATACAATACATTCCGTAGTTGTGCGTTCATCCTATAAAAATCTAAAAAAGCAATCGTTAAAACAATAAAATCGCACCTAAATTCATGAATAAATTTGATTTTTGAGGTTTTATTATAAATTCGCCTCTTTATGAAAGGCTTATCAATCTTAATATTAGGGTTACTGTTAACAGTTACAATATCGAATGCCAATGCTCAAAAAAGGGTAGGAGGTAAGTTACTCAAAGGGTATGATGTAATTTATCCGTTTAAAAATGGCAAGGCAAAAGTGGTAAAGGCAGGTAAAATAGGATACATTGATCCTACTGGTGAAGAAATTATTAAGCCGGAATTTGACAATATCATGCCATTTGAAAAGGGGATTGCAAGGGTTGAGGTTGGCTTTTTGGTTGGATTAATCAACGAACAAGGAGAACTACTTTTGGAGCCGATTTATGAATCTATTTCAAACAAAAGAGACAATATTTTTGTGTTATCAAGAAAAGGGAAAAAAGGCCTCGTAAAAATTACTGGACCAAGTCCTGACTTAGTAGAATACATTGTAGATATCAGAGACTAATACTTTTGCTTTTTATTCAATTTACCTATCCAACCATGCGCATACTATTAACAGCTTTTATTGCTTTATCGTTTTCTTATTTTTCATTTGGCCAGAAAATGGCACCTGCCAATTGGCACCATTTGGATCCTAAATCAGACAAAATTTGGGGTATTTCAACCGAGAAAGCCACTAAAGAATTGTTACAGAACAAAAAAGCAGTTGCTGTGACAGTTGCTGTCATTGATGGGGGAACAGATACCAATCACGAAGATCTAACTTCACAATTGTGGATCAATCCAAAAGAAATTTCAAATAACCAGATAGACGACGATGGCAATGGATACGCAGATGATACGTATGGCTGGAATTTCATTGGGGGTAAAAATGAAAATATAGACATAGATACCTATGAAAGTGTTCGTATGTATGTAAAGTTAAAACCTATGTACGATAGTTTAGTTCGGTTGCAACAAGCTGATACTATTTTGTTTCGTCAATTTGAAGCAGTAAAAAAGCATTACGAATCTACCTATAAAAAGTACAAAAATACAGCTGTGTCTTATAGTCAAATTATGCAAAGAATGGACTCTATTCGATCAGTTTTAGGTACAGAAGATCCAAATATAGATCAAATCAAATCCATTAAAAATACAAACAGAATGGACTTTTTTGCTAAAATGTTTTTGAAAGAAATTGCAAAAACCGGAGGTGCCAAAAATTCTCCAGTTCAAAAACAACTTAGTGAAGCCAAAAACAGCTTAGATAAATCAGTTAATTTCCAATTAAATACTTCATTTAATCCAAGAACGATAGTTGGAGACAATGATGATGACAACACCAGCCCATTTTATGGGAACAATAAAGTGCAAGGTCCAGGCCCAGAACATGGTACGCATGTAGCGGGTATTATTGGGGCTAATGCAGGCAATGAAATTGGGGTGAAAGGGGTCTGCCCACAGGCTAAAATTATGACTTTGAGAGCAGTTCCTGATGGAGATGAGAGAGACAAAGACATCGCAAATGCAATTAGGTATGCAGTTGACAATGGAGCTAAAGTCATTAATATGAGTTTTGGTAAATCATTTTCTCCACACAAAAACTGGATAGATGAAGCCGTTCAATATGCCGGATCAAAAGATGTTTTATTGGTACATGCAGCTGGGAACGATGCTAAAAATCTAGAATTCAATGACAATTTCCCAACCCCATATTTAGAAGGTAGTCATCAATCTGTTAATAATTGGATAGAAGTAGGTGCATCTTCTTGGAAGAAAGGCAAAGAATTAACAGCCAGTTTTTCTAATTACGGAAAAAATAAAGTAGATGTATTTGCACCAGGTGAAGACATCTTGTCAACAATGCCAGGCAACAAGTACGAAGAAATGAGTGGTACCAGTATGGCTTCTCCTGTAGTTGCAGGCTTAGCCGCTTTAATCAGGTCATATTATCCAAGTTTAACCGCAGTTCAGGTAAAAGACATCATTTTAAAATCAGCAGTAGTTTATAACAAAAAGGTTAAAATACCTGGTACCAAGAAGAAAGCAAAATTGAGTGAATTGTGTAAAACAGGAGCTGTGGTAAATGCGTATGAAGCCATTTTGTTGGCCAACCAATATGCAGGACAATAAACCATGTTTAAGCTCATTTTTCCAAGGTTTATAAAAATTACGGGGTTGTATTTAACAATCAGTTGTGTACTTGCTTTTTATATTAACAATGAATCATTTTCTTGGAACATGCTGTCAAAAATGGGTTTGAAAGCCATCTTGTTTGGCGCCATATTGGCTTTTGTTTTTGGACTCAGAAAAAAGAATTAGAACCTTCTTCTGTAGCGCAACTCAAGTCCAATTGCATAAGGCCTTTGTTGTACCCAATTGTTTTCCGCAATAATTGAATTCAATGCAGCTTTGCAATTGAATTGTAATCCAAACTCGTCTCGTTGATTAACTTTATAGGTGATGCCTGGTGCTATTTTTATAAAATGAGCTGCCTTAAATTTGGGGAATGTCTCAACATTGTTAGCAATCAATAGGCCAATTCCACTTGGGTCAAGCAAATAAGCATTAACGTTATACAGCAGTCCCAATGCGTAACCAAACTGCACATCCAAACAAAAACGGGCATTTTCTTTGATTGAATAATTCAGCCAAATTGGAAATTCATTAAAAGTATATGTATTAACTCCCGAATAGTTTGACCCACTAAATAGGGTATCGTTCACAAATAAATAGGAGCTGGCCGGTTGTGAATGTATGGCAGTTGTTTGTGCGGCCTGTTTGTTAAAATTCAATTGCTGTCTAAAGTTACTGATGTTGATACCAGAGCTAAGGGTCCATCTTTTTGCAATTTTATATTCTAATAACAGACTGGCATTCCAGTCTAAAAAAGGCGTTTCAATTTGTTTGCGAACAGCCAATTCTGTTAAATTACTTTGGTTTGAGTTGCTAAATAATTGCATACCAGTATAGCTCGCTCCAAATCCAATGACCAAGGCCCAATTGCCTACTTTCTTATCTGTTTGTTTACTGTACTTTTCTGAATTTGCAAAGAGTAATAAGCCATTCGAGTCCTTTTTAATTTCCAGCACCTTGCGGTCAGTTGGCAGCATTTCCTTTACTATTTCTACTTTAGCAACACTCGAATCAAGCGCATTAATTTGATTTTGAGAACCATTTTCTTTGACTATCAAATCAGTAGGTTCATAGGTATTGTTAGCTATTTTTGTGCCTGATGACTGAATTGTAGTTTGTCCTGAAACATGCTTTTTGCCTTGAATATTAAGCTTGCTTTTATGGTAGGTTTTAGTCAATTCAATGATGGATCCTATACTTGCAGATTTTTCTGTAGCTACTTTGTTTTGCTGAGCCGACTTTTTAAATGCCTTCAATCCAGTTTTTTTCGGAAGACTTTTATTTACTGATACAGTTTTTGCAAAAGAATCAAGGCGCTCAACCTTATTGACTTTGCTGTAATTCAAAAATTGATTCAGGCCGATAATGCATGCACTCACGCCAGTTGCCATCAAAAAGAACCAAATCAATACGCTTTTTCTTTTCTTTTTTTGAAGCTCTTTCTCAATTTTATGCCATACTTCAGCATTTGTATTGGAGATAGAATGGCCATCAAGCTTTTGATTGATGTAGTATTCAAATACACCATTCTCAATCAAGTTTTCTTCAATTTTGGGCCAAACAGTTTCAGCCGGCATCTCAGAGAAGCCTGATAATTTTTCACGGATATGTTGTTCAAAATTATTCTGCATCGGAATGGTCTCTGAATTTAAAATGATTGTGTTTAGCAAGCAGATTTTGCATGTATTGTTTTGCCCTAGCATATTGCGATTTGCTAGTTCCAATTGCAATACCTAATTCCTCAGCAATTTCTTTATGCGAAAATCCCTCTATGGCAAATAAATTAAAAATGATTTTGTAGCCTTCAGGCATTTGTTGCACCAATTCCATGATTTCTTTAGCTGAAATACGCTCAATAATTTCCTCGTTATAAGCTACATCAATATGTTGTTGGTCTAAATCTTCTTTGAACTTACGACTTCTTTGTTTGTAATAATTAATGGCACTAAATACCATGATTCTTCTGATCCAACCTTCAAAACTGCCTTCAAATTTAAATTTGCCAATATTCTGAAAAACCTTTAAAAAAGCTTCTTGTAACATATCTTCTGCCTCGGCACGGTCTCTGGCATATCGCATACAAACGGCAAGCATTTTTCCAGCATATTGTTCGTATAGCTGTTTCTGACTGCTCAAATTGCCTTTG
This sequence comes from Bacteroidota bacterium, assembly GCA_947462865.1. Classification (GTDB taxonomy): domain Bacteria; phylum Bacteroidota; class Bacteroidia; order UKL13-3; family UKL13-3; genus CAISCU01. Next base: position 14,643 of record CANHRW010000021.1, read on the forward strand.
ATACAGCCATGAATCATTTCTTGTTCAGTTTGTCGCATGCATTAACATTCAATAGTCAAATATAGCATTAGAAGGGTTGCATGCTTAAAATATGCCGCTTTTTCAGTTATTAGATACCTTGATTTTAAATACAGGAAAAAGTGTCAGCATATTTGCCTTGGCATAAAGATTGACAATAGAATCATATCTCATTTAACAAAAAAAAATTATAAATATGTCAGTACATCTTAAACCATTGGCAGACAGGGTTCTAGTTGAACCTGCAACTGCAGAAGAAAAAACAGCGGGTGGAATTATCATCCCAGACACCGCAAAAGAAAAACCTCAACGTGGAACTGTAATTGCAGTGGGTAATGGCAAAAAGGACGAACCTATGACAGTAAAAGCTGGTGATACAGTTTTGTACGGTAAATATGCTGGAACTGAAATTGCAATTGAAGGAAAAGACTATTTGATCATGCGTGAATCAGACATTTTTGCAATCATTTAATTTTTAAAAAACAAACTATGACTAAGAAAATATCATACGGCGTAGATGCCCGTGACGGCTTAAAAAGAGGTGTTGACGCCTTGGCCAATGCAGTAAAAGTTACGTTAGGTCCAAAAGGACGCAATGTTGTCATTGACAAGAAATTTGGTTCTCCGTCTGTTACAAAAGATGGTGTTTCAGTTGCTAAAGAAATTGAATTAAAAGATCCCATTGAAAACATGGGTGCGCAAATGGTAAAAGAAGTTGCTAGTAAAACAGCTGACATAGCTGGAGATGGAACAACTACTGCAACTGTTTTGGCGCAAGCTATTGTTACAGCTGGTATTAAGAACGTAGCTGCTGGTGCAAATCCAATGGACTTAAAAAGAGGCATTGATAAAGCAGTTGAAACGGTGGTTGATAGCTTAAAAAAGCAATCTCAACAAGTGGGTGACGATAACCAAAAAATTCGTCAGGTTGCAACTATTTCAGCCAATAACGATGAAGTAATTGGAACCCTTATTGCTGATGCCATGCACAAAGTAGGTAAAGAAGGTGTAATCACAGTTGAAGAGGCAAAAGGTACAGAAACTGAAGTTAAAACTGTTGAAGGGATGCAATTTGACAGAGGTTATTTGTCTCCATATTTTGTTACAAATGCAGATAAAATGGAAGCAGATTTAGATGCGCCATACATTTTAATCTACGACAAAAAAGTGAGCAACATGAAAGAATTGTTGCCAATATTAGAAGCAGTTGTACAAACTGGAAAACCTTTGGTAATTATAGCTGAAGATGTTGAGGGCGAAGCACTGGCTACTCTGGTTGTAAACAAAATTCGTGGTTCGTTAAAAATTGCTGCAGTAAAAGCACCAGGATTTGGTGACCGTAGAAAAGCCATGTTAGAGGACATCGCAATCTTAACAGGTGGCACAGTTATTAGCGAAGAGCGTGGCTATAAATTAGAAAATTGTGACATTACCTATTTAGGAAGAGCCGAGAAAATCACTATAGACAAAGACAACACGACCATTATCAATGGTGCTGGTAAATCAGAAGACATCAAAGGTCGTGTGGCACAAATTAAAGCGCAAATTGAAGCTTCAACTTCTGATTATGACAAAGAAAAGTTACAAGAACGTTTGGCTAAATTAGCTGGTGGTGTAGCGGTTTTGTACATTGGTGCAGCAACTGAAGTTGAAATGAAAGAAAAGAAAGACAGAGTAGATGATGCTTTGCATGCTACAAGAGCAGCAGTTGAAGAAGGAATTGTTGCTGGTGGTGGCGTTGCTTATATCCGTGCGGTTGAAACACTTGAAAAATTAAAAGGTGCAAATGACGATGAAACAACAGGTATTGCAATCATCAAAAGAGCATTGGAAGAACCACTTCGTCAAATTGTAGCCAATGCGGGTGGCGAAGGTTCAGTGGTCGTTAATAAAGTAAAAGAAGGTAAGGCTGATTTTGGTTACAATGCCAGAACTGAAGGTTACGAAAACCTCATTACTGCAGGTGTAATTGATCCTACCAAAGTGAGCCGTGTTGCTTTACAAAATGCAGCTTCTGTTGCTTCTATGATTTTAACAACCGAGTGTATCTTGGCTGAAGAAAAAGAAGAAAAACCAGCTATGCCAGCAGGAATGCCAGGCGGAATGGGTGGCATGGATTATTAATTTTATTTTAATACTTGAAAAAGCTGAACTGAGGTTCAGCTTTTTTTTTGCACTTGTTCCATATTTTGTATCTTCAACAAATGAAATTCTTCAAAAAACTGGTTTTAGCATTATTGACAATTTTCTTATTGTTAGAATTGGTTATGTACGTGAGTGGTTACCAGTATTTGAATACACTCTTCAAGCTTACCATATTGCAAGGCAGGACCGGTCCAGATATTTATGATTTAAACGATTTTCCTTCTGCAGTAGTTCAAAATGGACAGAGATCGGAAGAGCACA
>CANHRW010000022.1 GCA_947462865.1 Bacteroidota bacterium
GTATCCATGCGCAATCCTTTCACCAAAAATTCTTGTTGGTTATTGAAAAGACGTCTAACATATCCTTCAAATGTCCAACAAGTTTTTTCTTTGTTCCAGATTAACCTATTGGCAAAAGTTCTTTCTACCAATTTACCATCTCTAAAGGCCTCTAAAGTAAAATTGAAACCAACGCTATCCTTGTAATTAAAAGACTCCATATGGATGATATTGTTGTCATCTAACATGTTAAAAATATTGTTGTTTTGGGTTTGAACATGGTCGTGTATCCATTCATCTTCAAATTTCAACCTGTATTTGTCACAAATTGGGAGAATTTGCGTATTCAATAATAAGAAAACAATAAACAGCACAGCTGAACCCATTAAATAGGGCTTCAAGAATCTTGGATACTGTAAACCACTATTTAAAATGGCTATGATTTCAGTGTTTTGAGCCAATTTTGAATTAAAAAACAAAGTACTCAAGAACACAAAAACAGAACTAAACAAACCCATAAAATAGGGTATGAAATAAATATAATAATCAAAAATCAATACCGATAATGGGGGCTTCTTTTTGATAAAATCATCTATTTTTTCGCTGATATCAATAAAGATGGCAATGAGAGTAAATAGCAAAACCGCATAAAAAAAAGTAGTCAAATACTTTTTAAGAATATAGCGGTCTATGATTCCCAATTGAAAATATGATTGCAGTCTGTTTTTCATGAATTCTGTTGCAAAATAATAAACATTCAACGAATGGTCGGCATTTTGTTGAACTTTCAGCAAGTTTGCGCATCTAAGGGTTATTGATACCTTTGTTGTATATGAAATTTTCATTAGTAGCAAAAGATAGCAACAGCAATGCCCGTGCTGGTATTATAGAAACTTCAAGAGGACCTATTCAAACACCTATATTCATGCCTGTTGGCACTCAAGCTACAGTCAAATCTGTAAGTCAGGCTGATTTGCTTGAACGTATTAAAGCACAAATTATATTGGCTAACACCTACCATGTTTACCTTAGACCAGGTATGGAAGTGATTCAAAAAGCTGGTGGTGTTCACCAATTTATGAATTGGCACAAGCCTATGTTAACTGATAGCGGGGGCTACCAGGTTTTTAGTTTGAGCAGTATTAGGAAAATAACAGAAGAAGGCGTTTCGTTTAGGTCACATTTAGATGGCAGTAAATTGTTTTTATCGCCTGTAGATGCCACAGACATTCAAAGAACCATAGGGGCTGATATTTTTATGGCTTTTGATGAATGTCCACCCTACCCTTGCGACAAACAATATGCAGAAAAATCAATGAAATTAACTCACCGTTGGCTCAACAAATGTGTGAATAGATTCAATGAAACCAGCCCTTTGTATGGACATACCCAAAGTTTATTCCCAATTGTACAAGGATCAGTTTTCAAAGACTTGAGAATTGAGTCGGCTAAATATGTTGCAGACCAAGGAATGGATGGCAATGCAATTGGTGGATTGAGTGTTGGAGAACCAGCTGAGCAAATGTATGAGATGACCAGTTTGGTTTGTGATATTTTGCCCCAGGACAAACCCCGTTACTTAATGGGTGTAGGAACTCCTGAAAATATATTAGAAGGAATTGCTTTAGGTGTAGACATGTTTGACTGTGTTATGCCAACAAGAAATGCCAGACATGGATTTATTTTTACATCAGAAGGTATTGTGAATATTAAAAACGAAAAATGGAAATTAGATTTCAGTCCATTAGACCCTGTATTTACACCTGAATATTCTAAGGCTTACGTGAAACACCTGATAAAATGCAACGAAATGTTGGGTGCAACCATTGCTAGCATTCAGAATTTAAGTTTTTATGTTTGGCTGAGTCAAGAAGCCAGGAAACACATCATTACTGGCGATTTTAGCACCTGGAAAAAAGAAATTTTAGAAAAAACAATGAGAAGACTTTAGCCTACTCAAAATGGAAAGAGATTTGAATCATTTGAGGAGCAATTCTGTCTATGTAATTGGTAAAGATATAGCCGTCTTTGTACAAAGCGTTACCCAATGTTTGACAAGCTTTGATTTCAGGTGAAAACTTGAAATATTCAAAATAAAAATCCAATCCTACTCCTGCCTCCCAGCCGTATGTCCAGGGAACTAAAGATACGACAGGGTCTTCAAGTCCTCTATTTTTGGTAACAGTAGATGCAAAATCATAGCTCAATCGACCACCACCCAATACATACAAACGGGTATTTTTTCTGCGTGCAGATTTATATTTTAACAACAATGATGCATCACAATATGCCGATTCTACTTTTACAATCTTTTTTGAGTTTGGAAAATCATATTGAATATTGCGCTGTACAAATGAGATAACTGGCGCCAATAACCTCAAATCTAACCTATCGCCCAAATGCAAGTTTGTAACAACACCTAATCCAATTCCTGGAAAACTTTTTGTAGTGAGTTGCATTAGGGTATCTGAGGGCAACATATCTGATTTGGTATCGAGGTAAGCCCTTCCAACATTGGTTGAGAGTGTAAAACCAAAATGAACAATTCGGTTGTCGTATTGTTCCAAATTTGGCTGGGCAAAAGTTGCAAACGAAAGCAATACAAAACCTAAAATAAATCTTACTTTTCTGCTATATAGAGTGTACACGTTCCGAATGTTAAAGGTTGAACATCAATATTCTTGAATCCGCAAGCTACTAAAATACTCGAAAATTCCGAACCCTCCGGAAAATATTGAACAGATTCGGGCAGGTATGTGTAAGCATTGGCACTTTTAGAAAGTAAGTTTCCTAAAAAAGGCAAAATGTATTTAAAATAGAAACCAAAAAGTTGTTTGAATAAAAAGCCCCTAGGTTTGGAAAATTCAAGCACTGCCAATTTACCACCAGGTTTCAACACCCGATTCATTTCTTGAAGACCTTTGTTTAAATTCTGGAAATTTCTTACTCCAAAAGCAACGGTAATGGCATCAAATCGGTTGGCTTCAAAAGCTAAGTTTTCACTGTCACCTTTAACCATTTGAATTTTATTTTCTAAACCCAATTGCTTAATTTTTTGAGAACCTACAGCCAACATTTGTTCAGACAAATCTAAGCCAATAATTGAGTCTGGCTGAATTCTTTTCATGGCTTCTATTGCTAAATCGGCTGTTCCGGTTGCAACATCTAAAATTTGCTTCGGGTTGCCTTTGGCAATGGCTTGAATGGCTTTTTTGCGCCAACCTTTGTCTATTCCTAAAGATAAAAATCTGTTTAAAAAATCGTATTTAGGTGCGATGTCATCAAACATATCTTCTACCTGTTCCTTCTTAGAACGAGCAGATAATTGATCAGGTTTAATTTCTTTACTCATTTTCAGTAGCTATATCTAATTGATGATTGTTTGTGCTTTTGACTTTTCCTGAAATTCCAGCTTCTTTTCTGGCCTTCCAAAATTGGTCATTGATGCTGCCTACATAATTTAATAATTCTTTCCGGCCAGTTAAGTCGTGAGAAGAAGTTCTGATCATATCAGGTAATTGTTCCCAATCCAGCAGCAAAGTTTCGCAAAACTGTGCAATATTTTTCTCTGCTGCTTCTGGTTTAAGCTTATCTAACTTGGTAAAAACAATACAAAATGGAATGGAATTTTGTCCAAGAAAATTAATAAAACTTAAATCGTTGAGTTGAGGTTCAATTCTTGAGTCAACCAAAACAAACACACAGGCCAATACTTCTCTTTTTTGGAGATAATTAGACAATGCATTGCTCCATTCATGCCTTTTCTCTTTGCTTCTTTTTGCAAATCCATAACCAGGTAAATCAACAATGAACCAATTGTCATTAACCATAAAGTAGTTCATACTTACTGTTTTACCAGGGGTTGACGAAGTTCTTGCCAATTCCTTCTTTTTACATAACATGTTAATCAGCGACGATTTTCCCACATTGCTTCGGCCAATAAAAGCATATTCAGGGAATATGGCTTTGGGGCATTCTTTTAAGCCAGCAGCACTCATCTTAAAAACGGCAGATTTTACTTCCATAGTGCAATATTAAGGGAATTGTTGGATTTGGGTGTTGAAACGCTGAAATAATTAGGAGTACAAGTTGGGTGATATTGCGCTTTTCTGAGCTATATTTGAATATCAAATGCATATCTATTCATTCATACCAACTGTATTAACCAAAGGGAATCAATGCCATTGTAATGTTTGTGGAATGAATGCCAAGTTTTTTCTAAAAAGAGGACATGACTTTTCAGTAATCCAAGAATTAGAAATTATAGGGGCTGGCAAACGCAATGTAGATTGTCTCAAATGTGGTTCATCTGACAGAGACCGATTGGTAGTTGCCTTTTTTGAAAAGGAATTTCAAAAAAGTGATTTGGCCAATAAACAACTACTCCATATTGCACCTGAAAAAGCGTTGTCTGATTATTTTCAAAACAAATGCAATATGACGGTGACTGCAGCTGATGCTAAAATAGGATATGCCAAATACTTGTATGGTAGCAAGGTTATCAAAGCCGATTTGTGTCAACTCCCTTTCCAGCCAAATACTTTTGATTTTGTTATTGCAAACCATGTACTAGAACATGTACCAGATGCACAAAAAGCAATCAGTGAAATTGAACGGGTTTTAAAACCAAATGGCGTTGCAATTACACAAGTTCCACTCTCCAAAAAACTAAAAAACACAATTGAATCATTGCCCAATTGGGGATTAAAAGAAAAAAAGAAACAATTGGGACAGGCTGATCACCAAAGGCTTTTCGGCAATGATTTTGAGTCTTTATTGGAACAATCGGGCTTAAGACCTGAATTTTGGCATCACCCAATTTCAGCTGACATGAAGCATCTTGGATTGAACCCAAATGAAGCCTTGTTAAAATCTATCAAATTATAAATACATGCATCTTGGCTTAATAGGATTTCCACTCAAAAATACTTTTTCAAAAAAATATTTTGAATCAAAATTCAGTCAATTGCACTTAATAGATGCAACTTATGCTAACTTTTCTATTGAATCGCTTGAACTGTTTCCTGCATTGTTGAACAATTATCCAGAACTGAACGGCTTGAATGTAACCATTCCATTCAAAGAAAAAATTTGCCAATATTTAGATGAAGTGACCCCAACAGCTGCAGAAATTGGGGCAGTTAATTGCATTCAATTCATTAAAAAAGAAACACGTACAAAACTTATAGGACACAATACCGATGCCTTCGGCTTTGAGCAGTCATTGAAACATTGGCTGCCAGATTCGATGCCCAAATCAGCGATGGTTTTTGGCAACGGAGGGGCAGCAAAAGCGGTGGTATATGTTTTAAAAAAATTAGGTTTCAGAATACAACTGGTTGGAAGAACCGCTGATTCGTTGAGCCAAAAAATGAGTTATACCGATTTAAACAAAAGTCATTTTGACAAGCATTTTTTATTGGTGAATTGTACGCCCGTAGGCATGAGCCCTAATGACAAAGAATTGCTACCAATTCCTTATGAATTCATACATGATCAACATTGTTGTTACGATTTAATTTATTTACCTGAAAAAACGCCATTTTTAGAGAAGAGTGCATTACAAGGAGCACAAATAAAAAACGGACTTGAAATGCTACATTTACAAGCAGACAAAGCGTTTGATATTTGGCAATCAGAAACCGTTTAAAATAAACTCATTTGTTCTGGTAAAAGTCTAAAAGTCATTCGGTGCAAAGGGGTTGGACCATATTTTTGAATGGCCTCACGGTGAGCCTTTGTAGGATAACCTTTGTTCTGATTCCATGCATACTCTGGAAAAGCTAAATGAGCATTTTTCATCCACTCATCACGGTAGGTTTTTGCTAAAATTGAAGCTGCAGCAATACTCTGAAATTTGGCATCACCTTTTACTATACATTCATGGGCATATGTTGCCAAAGGATAAAAACGATTGCCATCTATGAGCAAGAGCTCAGGCTTAATTTTTAAACCGAGTACAGCCTTGTGCATGCTGTAAATACTGGCTTTTAGTATGTTAATTTTATCAATTTCTTTGTTGTCTAATTGAGCAACTGACCATGCCAATGCTTTGCTTTCAATTTCAATTCTAAGTGCATTTCTGGTTGATTCTGTTATTTTTTTACTGTCATTTAAACCTGAAATTGGTTGTTGAGGATCTAATACAACTGCCGCTGCAAACACGGGGCCAGCCAAACACCCTCTACCGGCTTCATCGCAACCTGCTTCAATTTTATGTTGGTCAAAATAAAGTTTGAGCATCGTCAATTAGTTGAATGAGTTTAACACAGATTTAATTTTATCTTGAACTTCAAGCAAAGTTATCAAGTCCATACAAGTTTGCTGTGGGCTTACACATTTTACTTGATTGCAGGGGTTACAAGCCAAAACATGGTGTACATAAGCCGTTTTTTTTCCTATCGGATAAAATACATTTGGTTCTCCTGGCCCAAATAAACCAACGGTAGGTATTCCGGAAACTGATGCTATACACAAAGGGCCACTTTCGTTGCCCACAAATAATTTTGCGTTAGTCATCATTGCAGCTAAAAAAGTTAAATCACCAATACCCGCAGCAGATATGAATTTATTAGACCCAAGTACCATGATTGATTCAATGATTGCTGTTTCACTTTTATCACCAATAAAAATAACTTTTACATTGAACTCGGAAATGAGCCAATCTGCTATAGCTGCAAAATAATGTGGCTTCCACCTGCGTAAGGCCTTTCTAGCTCCAGGATGAATTAACACGTAATCTTGAATTTGTTGCTCTTGTAAAAAACATTGAACTGCTTGTTTGGCATTTTCACCAACTGTTAATTTGGGAAATTGTTGCACTGGCTTTGAAACAAACAAGGGTTCAACTATTTGTTGATTGGTAACTATTTCGTGAGGATGCCCTCCTAATAATTTATTTTTATACCTAATGGTTCCTCGGTCTAAACGGACACTAGGTTTTGAAAAAAAAGCTTTCAAAATTGTTTTAAAATTCCCTCTTAATTCAACCCAAAGATCTATATGAGCAGGAATCGAATTGAGCTCATGTATAGTTTGATGAACTGCAGGATGGTTGAGCAACAAACTTCCGGCAAAAGGTTTACAGTAAACAGTAATGTGTGCAGTAGGATATTTTTCTTTGAGTAGATCAAAAATATGCAGCGAATAACAGAGGTCTCCGATTTCGTCTAGCTTAACAACTAAAATTGTGGCTGGGCTTAGGTCAAGCAGGTTTTTGCCCCGATTTGTGAATCGAGTCAATAACATAGATAGCCCATAAACCAACTTTTCCTTTAAGTTCAATTGCATTTTTTAAATTAATCAGGCGTACAATGATACAAATTGTTTTGAATGAATTAATTTCCCACCAAGATTCAGATTCCATATAGCTCTCATCCGCATGAAAAAGCACTTTATTAGTAATTTAATACTTTTAGTAACAGTTAATTTACTGATAAAACCCTTTTGGATATTAGGGGTTGAACGCAACATACAACTCACATTGGGCTATGAACAATATGGCATTTATGCTGGGTTAATGGCATTTTCATTTTTATTGGTTACCCTCTTAGATATGGGCATCAATACTTATGCAGCTTCTACCGTAGCAAAATCACCCTTACTTTTAAAAACTGAATTCATTCCACTCACCCTGTTTAAGGTTTTTACGGCTGGTGTATATATAGGACTAACTTATTTTTTAGCCAAACTTTTTAACTACGAAGGCTGGCGAATAGAACTGCTTCTATGGATTGGTTTGAACCAAGTCCTCTCCTATTTTTTTACTTTTTTTAGGAGCTTAATTGGAGGCTTACAATTATTCAAAACAGATTCTTTGCTCTCTGTTGCTGATCGCTCAATGATGGTATTGTTATGTGGTTTCTTATTGTGGGGAAACTATACAGCAGTTACGTTAAATTTATTTATTGGCGCACAAACCATTGCATACCTAGTAGCAATTGTTTCTGGCAGCTTGGTTTTGATTCCACATTTAAAAGGATTGCAATTCAAGGTGTTTACAGGTCAGATTAAACAGGTAATAAAAAAAACCTTACCCTATGCACTGCTTTCTTTGGTGATGACGCTTTATACCCGTCTAGACGCTGTCTTGATCAAACAATTGTTGGTTGACGGAGATGTCCAAAATGGAATTTACGCATCTTCATACCGCTTATTAGATGCCTGTAACATGATGGTTGCCATGGTAAGTATGCTCCTTTTACCCATGTTTTCAAAAATGATTGCAGATAAACAGCATCCTGAGAGTTTGGTAGAATTGGCAAGTGCAGTAATGATTGTTCCAGCTACTGTTATTGCATTTGGAACATTCTTTTACAAACAAGCTTTAATGAAAAGTATGTTTCCAGCCTCCTCTGAACAAGCCTATGAAGTATTTGGATGGATTATTCTGAGTTTTATACCAATGTCTATGATGTATATTTATGGTACATTACTTACAGCCAATGCCAATTTAAAAACTTTGATAAAATATGCATCCATTGGATTGGTCATCAATATTTTACTCAATTTAATTTTAATACCATCCTACAAAGCACTAGGCGCAGCTATTGCAACCTTATCTACTCAAGCTTTTATAGGCTTTAGCAATTTTATTGCTGCCAAAAAGGTACTCAACCTGCAATTCTCGCCATACTTTTCAAAAAGATTTTTCGTTAGCATTGCATTCATCTTTGTTTGCTGTTTAATGACAAGTATTTTTATAAAAAACTGGGTTTGGGGCTTGTTACTCATCGGTACACTTTCAATGGTAGTTACTTTTACAAGTAAATTACTCTCATTTGGGTCTATAGCAGCTTTGCTGCCATTACAAGCAGATAAAATCAAAGACAATCAATAGATTTTTATATTTTCGCATTTCATGACAAACAAAAACAAAAAGCAATATTATTTTGAATTGATAGATGTGATTGCATTTATCATACACTGGAGAAAACAATTGTTGTTGTTGTGCGGCAGCTCCGCTATTTTGGCAATTTTACTATCTAGCCCGCTGATTATCAAGCCAAAATACAAATCAACAGCTGTATTTTATCCATCAACCAACAACTCAATTTCCAATGCTTTGTTGTCTGATTCAAGAACCAGTAAAAAAGACCCATTGGAATTTGGAGAACAGGTTGCAGCCCAACAATATGTTCAGATTTTAGAATCAGATGCTTTAAAAAACAGGGTTATTCAGCATTTTAATTTGGTTACACATTACCAAATTGACCCCAACGACAAAGAAATCAACTACAAAGTTGGCAAAGAATATGCAAAAAACATTTCTGCTAAAAAAACTCCTTATGCCTCAATAGAAGTTAACGTATTGGATATTGATCCACAATTGGCTGCAGCAATTGCAAACGGCATCGTAAGTATTTTAGACAGTGTTAAAACAGAAGTTCAAAAAACAGTTGCTTTACAAGCACTGACCATTATTGAAACAGAATACAACCGCAAAGTAGATGAAATCAACAATATCAAATTGCGCATGAAAGAAATAGGCGAAAAAGGCGTTTATTCATTTGAAGAGCAATCTAAAGCCATAACAGAATTAATTGGTAAAACAGGAATAAACGAGTATGTGACCAAACAACAAAAAGCACTTTCTGAATATGGCGCTGAAAACATGTATTTAGCTGGTAACTTAGAACTTCAGGTTGAACAACTCAACGAACTCAAAAAGAAATTTGACCAAGCTAAAATTGATGTGGATGCCCATTTAAGCAATGTATTTATTTTACAAAATGCCAGCCCTGCCGAAAGAAAAACCTATCCTATTCGCTGGATGATTGTTTTGGGTGCTGTCATTGGAACCTTTGTATTGAGTTGTATTGTGCTCATTTTTATTGAGAAATTCAAACACAAAAAAATTGCTTTCATTGATTAAAAAATTTTTGAGGAATAAACAACAAAAACTCTTTACATGGGTTGGATTGTTTATCCTAATCAATACGCTTGCTATAGCATTTGAAATTTATTGGATTTGCTTCATTCCCATTGCTATTGGGTTTGGGCTTTTGGCAACGTTTAAACTTGATTTAGTACTCCTGTTTATTGTAGCCATGGTGCCTTTGTCTATTAATATTGAAGACATTGGCTTGGGTTTAGGAATCAGTTTACCAGATGAGCCCTTGATTATTGTTTTATTTTTACTGGTTATTTACAAATTCATTATTGACGGAGAATATGATTTTAGGGTACTGAAGCACCCCATCACAATTGCTATTTTTATCAATACACTTTGGATTTTTATCACTTGTTTAACCAGCATGGAAGTGTTGGTTTCTTTTAAGTTTTTATTGTCAAGAATTTGGTATATCGTGTTGTTTTATTTGTTAGGAGTAGTGTTATTTAAAAACTTCAAGCACATGTTTAACTTTTTGTGGGCATACATGATTCCCTTGGCTGCTGTCATTGTATTTACTTTGATCAAACACAGTGAAGACAATTTTTCACAAATCAGCTCATTCGAAATTATGGCACCATTTTATATTGCCCATGGTATTTATGCAGCTGCCATTGCCTTTTTTATTCCACTTTTGGCATGTTACCTTTTGTTTGGTTACAGAATGCAGTTGAGTTTGCATATAGTGCTGATTTCACTGTTTTTATTGGTATTGTTTTCTGCAGGTGTGGCTTTTTCATTTACCAGAGCTGCATGGTTGAGTATAGCCGTTGCAATAGGATTTAGCTTGTTGTTGTTTTTGAGGGTAAGACTTTGGCAATTGCTCTTGATTGCCGGTATAGGAGTGGTTTTTGTGTTGGTTAATTTTGACGATATTTTTTACCAATTGTATCAAAATAAACAGAATTCAGCCGATGGATTTGAAAAACACCTTGAATCGGTATCAAATGTAAGAAATGACGTTTCCAATTTAGAAAGAGTAAACCGTTGGATGGCAGCAATCAATATGAATAAGGCAAAACCAGTTATGGGATTTGGCCCAGGCGCCTTTTCATTTACTTATGCCCCCTACCAAGATCCAGAATTTAAAACGCCTATTACAACAGCTTTTGGTGATCAAGGACATGCGCATAGTGAATTTTTAAACCCTCTGGCAGAGAGTGGTTGGTTGGGATTGATTACTTTTGTAGCCGTGTTATTGGTGGTATTTAGGGTAGGCATGCGGCTTGTATACAAAGCAAGTTCTATGAATGTTAGAATTTATGCCGCAGCCATTTTACTTGGCTTGGTTACTTATTTTACCCATGGATTCTTAAACAATTACAGCGAACAAGATAAAATTGCGGTATTGATTTGGGGAGCTTTTGCCATGATTTGTGCAATGGATTTGTACCACAATCCGAAGAAGGATTTAGAATAAGTGATTCTATTTAAAATTTTCTACAATCAAACACCTGTATTTTAAACCAACTCCGTAGGAGTTGAATACTACTAAAAACAAAAAAAGGCCATCACACTCCATTAGGAGTGTTATATAATGGAAGAATCGAACCCTAATTTTGTTCAGTCAGGTGGCTGAGCGGCAGCCGAAGCCTAATTGTATTTGAGATAATTCTTCCGTGAATGGTCGCTTGCAAGTATTTTTTTGATTCTCACTTTTTTCTTAATAAAAAAGGCACCCAAATTTTAATATCCTGATAAGCTCTGCTTCATCAGGGAGTAATCCTGATAAGCAAAGCTTCATCAGGGCAAGACCCGCGCCAATCGGCTTAAAATGTAAATGCTGACAAGCTGTATATATTTATTACCAGAGTCAGCTTCGTCAGCACATCTTCGTCCTTGTTTTACACGCGAATAAGACAGCAATTCAATTTTTATTTAAATAATTTATATCTCCTACTTGCTGTCGGATTCGCTTACACAAACCTCCACACAACAAGCACTCTGGCATTTTGTGCGCCGCTTGTCAATGGTCGGGGCTTCCGAACTAAAATTGGTTAAGGAATGAGATTCTATTTAGTCTTGCGAGTTTTAGGAACATTAAGCGGAGCCGAAATGTGATTGTATTTTAACCAGTTCTGTTAAGGGTTGAATGAAAGTTTTGAGGAGAGTTTTAGCTGCTAATTTGGGTATTGAGTTGAGAATTTTGAGCAATAAAAAACTCTCTGCGTTTGAGACAGGGAGTTGATTGGTAAATTTATTTATGGAGTTAATCTTTGATACAGCGGACTGAATACCCAAGAGATCTATAGAAATCACCTACACCAGCGTTACTATTATGAAAGTTTGGGTAAAACGCATTAGCACCAAATGTTTTACTGCTCCAATAGGTACCATAACTCCCTTTGCTATTGAACAAACTATTGAAGTTATCTCTACCCCCTGCCATGGGTAGTCTCAAAGATGAACTAAAAGCCCCATTTGAGTTATTTTGACTCCAACTAATTCTTTCATTCTCAAATTCAACTGATGATGGAATTCTGTAACCTAATGGACAAGGATTATTAATTCCATTAACCCCCTGCCACAAGTTGTCGTTTTGAGAGACACGCCAATCAAATGGGCTGTTGGGTGCTAAAATAAACATCCCATGCCCCGGTTGATCAGTACTACTCAATGTTGTAGTAGTTGTAGAATTCCTACACTGGTGCCCATCTGATCCTCTTCCCCATTGGTATAAGTCTCCATAGGCTAATGAATCTGTGCTGCTGGTGGCTGCTCTTGAAGCACCCAAGTTTCTATCCATCCAGGTTCTTCCTGTGATGGGATTAGTTACTTCTACAACTTTGGTAGCATAGCCATTACAAAATACTGTGCCAGGTCTGTATAAGCTGCTTGTTGGACAAGGGTTGTCACTCGATACCCCATTGCACACGTACTCTGCCCATTTGCAGGTACACAATTGGTCTTTGCAGAAGTAGCGCAATGCTTGATTGGTTGTAGTGTTTGAAGAATCTGTTCCTCCAAATAAATACACCAAACCATTGGCTGTTTTGGCTTCAATATTGGCTCTTTGGAAATTGAGTATATTGCCTTGTGCATACCAAGTATTGCCTGCAATGTCAAATACATATACCTTGTTTGAATTGCTTGAATTGCTTGCTGTGCTTTGTTTACCACCAAATACATACAATTTGTTGTCGTAATTGGTTGCTCCAACATGGCTCAAAGCTTCTGGCAAATCAGGCAAGTTGGTCCAAGTATTGTTTGTAGGGTTATAGACCTCAACTGCTGTGCTGGTAGTATTGGTGGTGGTATTGATGCCTCCAATTTTATAGATAAGGTTATTGTAAGCTACCAACCTGCTTTGAGAGGTATTGTAATTTGAAGATGTTAAGCTTGTAAAAGAATTGGTTTGAGGATTAAACTGATTGAATACTGCTTGGTTGTTATTATAACCCAATACATAAATTTTGTTGTTGATGCTTGCTGCATAAACACTGCTTGTTGAACTGCTAGGCTGGTTCGTTTGTGTTTGCCAAGTATTGCTAGCAATATCATAAGCTTGGGTTGTACCATTGGTATTGAAGCAATAGATTTTGCCATTGGCATCTGCTACGCCACATTCAATACAAGGAGTAGGTTTGTCTGCAATGGCAGTGTATTTTCTATCATTGACATTGTACTTGTACGCATTGCCTGTATTGTTTTGGTTAAATAAGTAAATATAAGAATAATTTTTTGTAGCCCTGACATGACTGGTAGCTGGCAGATTAACAGTTGCTACTGTGGTGTCGTTTGAGCAGATATTGGCTGAAGCCAATGCTGTTGCCAAGCTTCTATAAGTAACTCTGATGCTTTGGTTGCTGGTTACATTGTTAAAAGTATAAGAACTGGCTGTAGGTACTTGAATGCCATTTACAATCACACTGTCAATCCAGTAACCTGGGTTGGGTGTGAAAGTATAAGTTTGTGAGGCACCTGAATTGACACTAGTTGACCCTGATGGAGTGATGATTCCGTTGGCTCCTGAACTTGCGCTAATATTATAAGTTACTACTCCAGTAAAGAGTTGCGTAATTTCTTGTTGGGTTAAAGCACGGTTGTAAATGGCGATGTCGTCGATCGATCCAATAAAAGACTCATTAGTGTTGCCTTGTCCTATATTCAAAAAATGATTTTGCCAAGAAGTTGGATCTCCCGGATTTGAAACAGGTATTCCTGAGTTAATAAGTATTCCGTTTAGATATATTTTTTTGGATTGGGAAGCCGAATCACATATAAAAACTAAACAATTCCATAGATTATTACTTTGAAAAGTTTCTCCAACAAAAACATATGCTTGATTTGATTTTTGATACCAACAATCAAATTGATTTGAATTGTAACAACCTGTACCCCACGAATAATTTGTTGCCTCAAAAAGACGTCCCCCGGATTGTCCAGTAATTGATTTGAACCACAAACTAATAGTCCTTGATGACATACTAACCATCTGTTGTGTAAGAGGAATTAATATCTTGGAACCATTAAAGTGATAAGAGGCGTTGAATGTACCATTCCTATCCGTTGTCAATGTTGCCCCATTCACTGTTCCATGATTCCCATTGCCACTTTCATCATTGGCATTGCCATTGAAAGGCCAATAACCCAGCAAGCCGTTTGTAGTTATGTAATTGGGTAGTGTATAGTTTACAGTTAAGTTTAATGTTGCCAAACTATCACATCCACTCGCATTAGATAGGTGTTTTGTTTGGCTTCCTGCAGCATTAAAGGTTAAACCATTCCAAGTATAAGGTAAACTGGTTGAGGGGATAGTTAAACTCGTAGTTGAACTAATTGGCGTGCAAGGAGGTACACCTGTGTATAATGCAGTTATTTCTGTTTGGGTTAATGCTCTACTATAAATACTAATATCATCTATTGAACCATTAATATACGCATTACTAGGTCCTGTATGGCGTAACCCAATATTAAATCTGCTCCCTGAAGGGAAATTAATAGCACTAAAAGAGGTTGTAGTTAATATTAACTGACCGTCTCTGTATAATTTATAATTATTGCTTTCATACACCGCTACTAAAAAAATCCAACCTGTTGATATTTCGGCTTGATTCGCCCATGCACTTCTTGAATAATAGTCACTACCAAAACCCCACCCATTAGATGTCTCATTATAAACAATTGCATCAAAAATACTGCCGCCAGAAACCTGAATGCCAGCAATTCCTCCACCTGATTGAGTTAAGCTGTTTAGTTTAACCCATGCACAGATTGTTTTTGTTGAAATTGAAGTAGCAATATTAGAGGAATTTATATATGTATTTGTTCCATTAAATGAATACGCTTTATTAGTAGATCCATTTCTATCCGCAGTTAAAGTTGCACCATTTACAATCCCATTATACCCATTGCCACTTTCGTCATTGGCATTGCCATTAAATGGATACCATGCTATTAAGCCATTGGTGGGTACATAAGCAGGAATGTTTTGTGAGAAAGCTCCAATACTGAGCAATAAACAACAGATGAGTAGTTGTAATTTATGTTTCATAAACTATAGATTATTTGATTGTCTTTTTCACAATCAATACAAATATAATTTATTATCCATCTTTACAAATAAATCTGATTGTCAATCCAATTGAGATATGCTGTTTTTAACGCATCATTATTCGAGTAAGAAAATCAGTTTTAAAATTCTAGTTACTTTCTAGGATTTAACCCAATTTGAACACTTACAATATTACTCATAGACAAAAAACCTTGATTGAATGCATTGCCTAAAGCATAATCAATGGCAAAATGGTTTAATTTGAATCCGGCGCCAATGCTAGGCATAGCTTGGTAAGAAGTAACCCCAGCCAAGTCTTTAGCCAATTGAATTTTATTTAAACCACTTCTCACATATATTTTGTTTTTATATGCTATTTCTAATCCTATTCTTGGATCAATATTCACGTATTTACTGCTGACCAAAACATTTCGCTGTCCATCAGTTGTCAATTCAAAATTGAGTTCTGGTTGTACAGATACCTTTTCGTTGAATAATTTAAATTGACGAGCAATTCCAAAAACAAACCTAGGTAAAGTAATTTCCAATCCACCAGTTGGTATAGTATTTCCAGTAGCCAGTAATTGAGCTTTATCGGCACTTGACAACTGATAAGACCATGCATTGAAAGTACCAGTCACATCATATCCTACCAATGAAATTTGATAATTACCTGCTTGATATTTGAGCCCTGCGTCAAGACCAAATCCCCAAGCTCCACCAAAGTCGCCAACTGTTCTTCTGATGATTTTAACATTGGCACCACAACTTAAGTTATTAAACAATGCTTTAGATGCATATGAACCTATAAAAGCATAATCAACAGCAGAAAACTCTTTGATGTATTGGTAATTAATTTGTCCATTTTGCATTAAATAGAGCGTATTGGGAATACCATCTATACCGTAACGAACCATGCTCAATGCAGCTCTGCTGTTGTCATTGATTGCAAAAGATAGACCCATAAAATCGTGTTTGGCTATGCCAGCAAACTGCTCATTATGCATGAAACCTAATTCGAGTTTATTTGATGTTTGTAACAACCCTGCTGGATTCCAATAGGCACTGTATATATCATTTGTACTTGAAACTACGGCGCCGCCCATTCCCATTGCCCTTGCTCCAACACCAATTCCTAAAAAAGCATTTGAATATTTGGGTGCCTGAGCAGTGGCTGACTTAAACACAGAAATAAGTATGACAAGTACCGTTAATCTTTTCATTGACCAATTTGCTTCAAGTCAAAAATAAGTGAATATCTATCTAGAAAAAAACTTTCCTCGAGCTTCTGTAACAATTCAACCAAATTAGTGATTGTTTCTCTACTTACATCTTGAATGCCAACATTAGTCATGATTCTCCA